>NZ_JAXDRQ010000067.1:0-32902 GCF_034090965.1 Absicoccus sp.
AATCGGCCACGAAAGTGCCTTGGCTATAAGACACCAAATGAAGTTATGAACGAAACAGACTCACATACATCGTGTTGCACTTAATTTGACAATTCATCTCATTAAAAAAAAACGAATCTTCATGGACTCGTTTTTTATCAATACTTATTTATGTGCCGAAATATCTTTGGTGATGAATTCCAACAACTCTTGAGCAGCCACATTCAATCCTTTACGATTTTCACGACTGAATCCCAAATGCGTATAGATCTCACCAGTAAAGACACCATTTTCTTTTAGACAACGGAATGTCTTATCGATCAATGGTTCACATACCTCTTCCATCTGCATCGGTCCAAATGGATTGGCAAAATATGTTGTGGAAATACCCACTTCTTGAGTCGTACCCAAGGCCATACGTTTTCCCATTTTACAGGTTTCCTTCACTTCTTCGACACTCAATTCGGCCAAACCATACTTATCGGTATAATTGTTGGCATACGCAAATAAATCGATCTTATGATTCTGGACAATGAATTTATAAGGAGAAGCCGGTGTGACCATCCGTGAATTTGGATTTTCTGGTGCCATAAAGACCGAACGATCCATGTCACGATATGGTGTACCTGGTTCTAGATCATCCAAACGGATGAAAGCACCAATTTCCGTACCTTGTCCATAAGGAATGCCATCTTCAATATGGATCGTACCCATATCATCAAAGATGACTTGCACATCACGAATATAATCTTTTCCAGCTGATTTTAAAGCTTCGATGGATTCCGATTTACCAGCACCCGAATCACCCATCAACATGATGTTCTTGCTGGAACCATCTCGCATGACCACTTTGACAAAGGCACCATGAATAGGTAACCAACCATCATGCATCTTCCGTACATTGTGCAACGTCAACATCATTTTCTTTAGATAGCCAAAGTAATCCATACGAGGATCATCGGATACGCAACCAATCCAAATATCATTTTCTTCATCATGATAGAATTGCGTATCATTTTTATCATCTTCATTACCAATGATACAAATGAGATCTGGTTTTTGTTCAATTTCATCTTTGGTTGCTAATTCAAATAAGTTCGCCAAAGACAATGCCAATGGCATATATTTGATATTAAAATATGTAAAGCACAATAAAGAACCCACTTTACATGGAAAACAGAACCAATTGTCTTTACTTCCCGTAAAATATTCCATTGGACTTTGATGAATTTGATTGATCACACCCGTACGCTTACTTGATTTTGGATGCAAGATCATTGGTGTACGTAACATGACCGTATCGATCATTGGGATTTCTTGTAAGGCTTCATACCCTTTTGAAAACTTTTTATCTCTTTGATAAATAGAGAAACAAGCATTCGTTCCGGCTTGTGCATTGCGATATACCGAATTGCTTCGACCTTGGACTTTTTCTTCAAACAAACGATACGTACGCAAAATCAAACTATTGACATTGCTGTCCATGCCGACAAGCGTATTGACGCCAAAGCTTTCCATATTTTGACTTTTCATAAAGGCAAAACGACTCCGATTGCGCCAGAACTTATACATTTCTTCAATGCAGGTCAACAACATATCGGGATCTCTAGCATATGGGTGATCGATTTCATCCAACTCAAAAATAGCCAATTGACGTAAAAAGTGACTCATAGTTTTACTGGCTTGATGAATATTGATTGAGTTATCAATTGTCAAATATTTCAAAAGAGTTGGGTTTTGAATCTCATCCATGAAATATTCCAACACAAAGCGAAATGTATCGCTTTTCAAAAGCATGTCTCGATTTTTAGGATACATTCGGTTGTAATTCATTACGATCTGATTATCAGATAAATAAATTGTGTTCATATACATCCTCCAACGTATATAAATATATCTCATTCTTTTGAAAATCACAAATCTTTTATTTCATCTATGAAAAATAATTTCTGAAAAATATTTGACATTTTTTCATTTATTGGTATACTGAAATTCGTAAAAAGCAAAGGCGCTTCTATTTCCATATAGAAGTGCCCTTTTGTTTTTTTATTGGTACAAAGGCGTACGAAGAATGAATATTCTTTTTACGCCTTTTTGTATTCCATATCAAAGGGAGGGAAAAGATATGGCAGAAGTATTATCACAAGTTTTCGGCATCTGGTATCTGATTGGAGCCGCACTGGTCTTCTTCATGCAAGCAGGATTTGCGATGGTAGAAGCCGGATTTACCAGACGAAAAAATGCCGGAAATATCATTATGAAGAACTTGATGGATTTCTGTTTGGGAACCGTCGCTTTCTTGATCTTAGGGTATTCGATCATGATGGGAAAAGATACAGGAGCCGGCATCATCGGTTGGATCGACTTTTCAAAAGGACCCCTATTTGATTTTCAAAATACCAATTGGTCCTTGTTCGTCTTTAACTTAGTGTTCTGTGCCACCGCTGCAACCATCGTTTCTGGAGCCATGGCCGAACGAACCAAATTCTTATCGTATTGTATTTACAGTTTCGTGATTTCATTGATTGTTTATCCCGTTGAAGCCCATTGGGTATGGGGGCCCGATGGATTCTTGACCGCTATGGGATTTCATGATTTTGCCGGATCCGGTGTCATTCATTACGTTGGTGGTATGACCGCCTTGATTGGCGCTGCCATGTTAGGTCCACGTATTGGTAAATTCAACAAAGATGGCAGTCCCAACGGTATTCCTGGACACAATATTCCATTAGGTGCTTTGGGATGCTTCATCTTATGGTTTGGATGGTATGGATTCAACGGTGCTGCTGCAACCAATGAAGTCCAATTAGCAACCATTTTCGCAACAACCACCATTGCACCTGCCGTTGCCACTTGTACAGCCATGATCTTCACCTGGAAAAAATACGGTAAACCCGATGTTGGTATGTGTTTAAATGCTTCTTTAGCTGGATTGGTTGCCATCACCGCTGGTTGTGATTATGTCAATGGCTTGGGTGCCTTCATCATCGGCATCTGTTCTGGCTTGATCGTATGCTTTGGTGTATGGCTACTCGACTACAAACTGCACGTGGATGATCCTGTCGGCGCTGTTGGTGTCCATTTCTTCAATGGTATGCTAGGCATCATCATGACCGGTTTATTTGCTTGTGGTACCGATACCCATCCAGCCCCTCTTGGCCTTTTCTATGGTGGCGGTGTCCATTTCTTATTGATCCAGATCTTTGGTTTGGTCGTCATTGGTCTTTGGACCGCTGTTACCATGTTCATCACATTCAAACTCATCGATAAAACAGTTGGTTTACGTGTCAGTGAAGAAGAAGAACTCCAAGGATTAGATCTTCCAGAACATGGTTTGGCCGATGCCTATGCTGGATTTGGCCTTCAAGCCTTAACAACATCCAACCAAGCAGGTGCTAATATCGTTTCGACAGCTCCAGAAGTTCAAATGAGTGAAGCCGTACCAACCAAAGTTACGAAAGGTGTATCGGGTATTTCTAAGGTAACCATTATCGCAAAACCAGAAAAACTCGATGCCTTGAAGTTAGCGATGGATGAGATTGGCATCATGGGCATGACCGTGACCCGTGTCATGGGTTGTGGTGTTCAAAAAGGACAAGTCACTTACTATCGTGGTGCTAAAGTGACCATGGATCTTTTACCAAAGATCAAAGCGGAGATCGTCGTTAGTGAAATTCCGGTTCAAACCGTTGTCAATGCCGCTCGTAAAGCTTTATATACAGGTCATATGGGCGATGGTAAGATCTTCGTTTATGACGTTGAAAATGTGGTTCGTATCTCCAGTGGATCACAAGGCCAAGAAGCCCTAGATTATGAATAGACAATAACGAACTTTCCATTTCGTAAATAGCAGGGAAAAGGACACCGTATGGTGTCTTTTTCTCTACCTAAAAAAAGAACGATTTCTCGTTCTTATAAACATTGAATCAAATCTTGATACAACTGCACGCCATGGATCAGGATATCTTCATCAAAATCCCAATGATCACTATGTAACGGAATCCCTGTTCCCGTTCCTAAAAAGAAGAAGACACCTGGTATAGCTTGTTGATAATAGGCAAAATCTTCCGCAATCATTTCTGGATGTTCCAAACGATGCACAGAAGGAATTTGATGATAGATCTGATTGACCAAAGCTTCATCATTGATCACAGCTGGATAGCCATTTTTAAATTGAACCTGGATCTTGACCTTTTCTTCTTGCTCAATTTCGTGCGCAATTCGCCGAATCTTTGTTTGTATCTCCTTAAATAAAATTGGATCAAATACCCGCATCGTCCCTTCCATATGGGTATGTCCACTAATAGAGTTACAAACCACACCCGATCGCATCAAACCAAACTTTAATAAACGATGAATCTGCGGATCGATACTTTTTTCATATTCGTAACAACGCAATAAGAAATGTGCCCCCGCCACCATCGCATCAATACCCTCTTCGGCTTTGGCTACATGAGAAGTCTTCCCTTCGATATCGACATGAATCTCACTGCTTTGGGCAAGCTGGCCCTTCGGCCGCGTTGCCACTTGTCCTTTATCAATGGAAGGCCATAAATGCAACCCAAATATACTGGTCACATGAAATTTTTTAAAAATGCCCGTATCGACGATCAATTGAGCACCACCTGGCGATTCTTCCCCCGGTTGAAAAACCAATAATACATTGTGAGCAAGATCAGCTTGGGCATTCACCCATTGGGCAAATCCCAACAAAATGGCCATATGCCCATCATGGCCACACGCATGCATACACCCCGGATGTTTACTTTTATAAGGAACATCATTTTGTTCCTGAACCGGTAAGGCATCCATATCACTTCGAAACGCAAATGTATCTTTTTTGCCAAAATCAAAATATGCCACCACACTGGATGGAATGGGTTCAAACAATTCACAACGATAAGCACGTAGATGCTGTTGGATATAGGATTGCGTTTCGGGCAAATCCAATTCCAATTCCGGAATTTGATGCAGTTCTTGTCGATATTCTTTTAACATGGCCTTATGGTATTCTTATTTTCAAAAATTTTCAAGACAATTGAAATTTTTTTCCATCAATGATAGGGTGTAGACAAAGGAGATTAAACTATGAAATCCATTCCGATCACCAAATACCATGGATTGGGCAATGACTTTATCATTACTCGTTATTCCTATGTCGATAAAGAAGACATCGTTTCCTTTATTCAATCGGTTTGTGACCGTCATACCGGCATTGGTGCTGATGGTGCCATCTTTGTCAAAACAAACCCATTGGAAATGATCTATTATAACCAAGACGGATCAAGGGCACCCATGTGTGGCAACGGTATTCGTTGTTTTGCGAAATATTGTTTTGATGAAAACATCGATCGAAGTGAAAAACTTGAAGTCCAAACCTTGGCAGGACCCAAAGTGGTCTATCGCCAATCCATCGATCCCTTCTTAGTTCGCGTCGATATGGGTTATGCCCAAGAATATAAGGATAAGTGGCCCATTCAAATTGGTTCGCACACTTGTTATTCGGGATTTGTATCGACCGTCCATACTGTTCTTTTCGAACCATGGGATGAAACCGTTGGCCATGACATTTGCCATGATTCGGTTTTCCCCGAACAAACCAATGTGAATTTTGTCCAAATACAAGATCAAAGCCATCTATCCATTCGCACCTACGAACGAGGTTGTGGCCCGACCCTAGCTTGTGGAACCGGGGTTTGTGCCAGTGTCTACACAGCCTACACGCTAGGAAAGTGTGACCATTCGGTAGATGTCCAATTGATCAAAGGACAGCTCCATATTGATATTGACCCCGATGGACGAATCTTTATGACTGGTCCCGCTCAAAAAATTTTAGAAGGAGAAACCGCATGAACGCAGAAGAAATCATTCATATCATCCAAACTTCCAAGAAACAAACAACCGTTAAAGTGTACTTCAACGCGACCGAGCCCATTGACTTTCCCCCATCGGTTCAGGTCTTTGGCCATATCGCCATAGGCCCTTGGGAAGATATCCAGCCCATCTTAGAATCCCAAAAAGAAAAGTTCACCCATCTATATATCGAAAACAATGGTCGCAACACCGCTATCCCGCTTTTGGATACCAAAAACATCAATGCGCGGATCGAACCCGGTGCGATCATCCGCGACAACGTTGAAATTGGCGATCATGCCGTCATCATGATGGGGGCCATCATCAATATTGGTGCCCAAATTGGAAAAAACACCATGATCGATATGGGCGCTGTACTGGGTGGTCGAGCCATCGTCAAAAACAATTGTCATATTGGAGCTGGTGCTGTCTTAGCTGGTGTGGTCGAACCAGCCAGTGCTACACCTGTCATCGTTGAAGACAATGTATTGATTGGTGCCAATGCCGTCATCATTGAAGGTGTCCATATTGGCAAAGGTGCTGTCATAGGGGCAGGAGCCATCGTCTTAGAAGATGTTGGTGAAAACCAAGTGGTTGGTGGCAATCCGGCTCGTGTTCTCAAAACCAAAAATGAACAAACCGAAGAAAAAACCGAATTGGTTGATGCCCTTCGTCAAATCTAATTGACATCGATTTTTTTCATGGTAACATGAATGTGGTCATTTTTTTCGGCAAAGAAGCCCTTCCGGACAGTTTTTTTACTGACCGGATTTTTTCATGAGAACAAGGAGGTCAATCATGACAAAATACATATTTGTAACTGGTGGTGTTGTTTCGGGAATCGGTAAAGGCATCAGTGCAGCCAGTTTAGGACGTTTATTAAAGTGTCGCGGCTATCGTGTTACCTCACAAAAATTGGATCCGTATATCAATGTGGATCCGGGCACGATGTCTCCCCTTCAACATGGTGAAGTCTATGTTACCAACGATGGTCTAGAAGCCGATTTGGACTTAGGACACTACGAACGCTTTATCGATGAAGATCTACATCAATATTCCAATTTGACAACGGGTAAAGTCTATTCCAATGTCATCAATAAAGAACGTGAAGGCAAATACTTAGGACAAACTGTTCAGGTGATTCCTCATATCACAGATGAGATCAAACATTTCATTTATCAAGCTGGTAAACATGCCAATGCCGATTTTGTGATTACCGAAATTGGTGGTACGACCGGCGATATTGAAAGTTTGCCCTTTTTGGAAGCCATTCGCCAAGTTCGCTTGGAAGTAGGATACGAAAATTGCTTATTTATTCATGTAACCTATATTCCTTATTTGGAAGGAAGCCAAGAATTTAAATCCAAACCAACCCAACACAGTGTTAAAGAATTACGTTCCTATGGAATCAATCCCGATATCATCATTGCCCGTGTCAATCATCAAATTCCACAATCCGTATTAGATAAGATCTCCTTATTCTGTAATGTCGAAAAAGAATGTGTGATTGAAAACCGTACCCTCGGTTCTTTATATGAAGTGCCTCTCATGCTAGAAAAACAACACCTAGCCGACACCATTTGTAAGAAATTAAATTGTGAAGTTCGCCCTGCCGATTTGACCGAATGGGAAAATTTGATTGATTCCATCCATCAAGCCACCGAACCGGTACATATTGCCTTGGTGGGTAAATATGTTCAACTTCATGATGCCTATCTATCCGTATCGGAAGCTTTGTATCATGCTGGTTTTGCCAATGGCGCCAATGTACACATTCATTGGATCGATTCCGAACAAATCACACCGGAAAACGTAGAAGATACCTTTAAAGATGTGAGTGGCATCATTGTTCCCGGCGGATTTGGGGAACGCGGCATCGAAGGGATGATCGAAACCGCTCGCTATGCCTATACCCACAAGATTCCTTATTTAGGAATTTGTTTAGGGATGCAGATCATGGCCATTTATGTGGCTCGTGACTTATTGGGTTATGAAGATGCCAACAGTTTTGAATTCGATGAAACCAGCAAACATACCATCATTGATTTTATGGCCGATCAAAGCAATGATATCCGCAAAGGTGGAACCATGCGTTTGGGTGCCTATCCATGCAGCTTAAAACAAAATAGTCACATTCATCAATGTTACCAAAAAGAAATCATTGAAGAACGTCATCGTCATCGTTATGAATTCAACAATGCCTATCGATTTGAATTTGAAGAAGCGGGCATTCCAATCGTTGGTACCAGCCCCGATAAGAAATTGGTCGAAGCCATTGAAGCCAAGGACCATCCTTTCTTCATTGGTGTACAATTTCATCCAGAATTTAAATCTCGTCCCAATAATGCCCATCCTTTATTCAAAGGATTTGTGGCTGCTTCAAAAAACGCAAAAAAGTGAGATCATGACGATCTCACTTTTTTTCATCCATATTTTTTAATAACTCTTTGGCCACATCCACTTTTGTGATGGAATTATTCATCGCAATTTGCTCAATATAATGATGTGCCTTTTCTTCCGACCAATGATAACTCTCGATCAATACCAATTTTGCACGATTGACCAATTTATCATTTCGGATCTTCTTCTTTAATCGCTCGATTTCCCCTTGATACTTTTGAATTTCTTCTCGTTTGATCCTTAATTGCTCACAAGCTTGATACATGGTTTGCGCACTGGATGGATCCGCAATCACAAAGATACCTGACCCATTCAATTGATAAACAATTTGATCATATTGACGAAGCGGGACCATCAGTAAGATTTCACAGCCAATGGCTTGTTTCCATTCATAGGCTAACCGCCAGGAAACACCTTCATCAATGGGCTCTTGAATGATCAATAGATCCGGTCTTTGTGCCCGTAATTGTTGTTTCAGACCCGAAACACTCTTAAAACTTTCCATGGGATCATAAACTGTGGAAGGTAGGATCTGTGAGAATCTTATCGGATGGGTCGCGAGTACAAATACTTTCGTACGCATGGCCCTTTCCTCCTACAAATAGCTCTTTAAGACATTTTCTGGCATAATTTTTTTCACAAATACACTATGTGAAGCCATTTCTCTTGCCTGATCCAACGATAAAGGCAAATGTTCAAATAAGCCACCCTCCACTTCAATATTTTTATCGGTAGGTGCCATCAATTCTAAATGTTTCTCAATACCTTCTAAGCCCGCATAAATCAAAACGGTATAGGCTAGATAGCTATTGGCCAGACAATCGGGAGAACGCAATTCAAATCGTTTGGTACCAACAGCCGGAATCCGAACCAATGCACTTCGATTGGCATAGCCCCAACTAATATAACGAGGTGCTTTTTGTTGCCCCAAACGCAAATACGAATCCGCACCCGGATTTAAAAACAAAGTAATTTCTTTGATGCGATTGAGGATGCCCGCTAAAAATTCTTCCATGTTCTTATTGGTGGACACATGCATATGCATGCCATTGCCCGGTGCATCTTCCAATGGTTTGGGTGAAAAGTCAGCACTCAACCCATTCGATTGTGCAACAGTCTTGACCACCCATCGGAAAGTGGCAGCATGATCGGCAGCAATCAATGGATCCTGGTAGCGGAAATCAATCTCATTCTGTCCCGGTCCTTGTTCATGATGACTGGCTTCGGGTTCCACATCCATGGCCGAAAGATAGGAACAAATCTGACGGCGTACATCTTCCCCACAATCATCCGGGGCAATATCCATATACCCAGCTTGATCCATTGGATTTTTGGTTCCTTGTTCAAATAAATAAAATTCAAATTCATTCCCAAAATGAATGGATATGCCCATATCTTTTGCCTTCTGGATAGCTTTTTTCAATAAATAACGAGTATCGTTTTCATACAACGAGCCATCCGTATCATAGATCGTACAATACATACGAATGACCATGCCATCTAAAGAACGCCAAGGCAATACCGTCATGGTGCTTGGATCGGGTTTTAAGATCAAGTCGCTATGACTTTCATCATTAAAGCCAATGATGGCACTGCCATCAAATGAAATGCCCGTTTCAAAAGCCCGTTTCAATTGGCTTGGCTGTATCGAGACGTTTTTTTGCGTTCCCAAGACATCAAAGAACGCACAACGAATAAATTTCACATCTTGTTCTTCAACAAATTCAAGAACATCTTCTTTTGTATACATAGACTCACCTCAATGGGAATATACCTTATTTTCATCTTGTTTTCAATGAAATGTAAAATGTTTTCATTATATGTTTGACAAAAGAAACGAACCGTGTAAAATAATAGACATAGAAACGGCAATGAAGTCGGATGAATGCACTTTTCTTCTGTCTTCGTCGCCGTTTTTTTATATCCAAAAATAAGGAGGAACACTATGCCAATCACTGATGTATTTGCTTCCAATGTCTTTGATGAAGCAAAAATGAAAGAGTACCTTGCGAAAGACACCTTTCAAGAAATGGAAAAAACCATTCGCGAAGGAAAACCATTGAATCCAAAAATTGCGGAAGCCGTTGCGCATGGAATGAAAGAATGGGCCCTATCCAAAGGAGCCACTCATTTTACGCACTGGTTCCAACCATTGACCGGAGTCACTGCAGAGAAACACGATAGTTTCTTGAATCCAAGCAAAGACCACAGTATTTCCTTGGAATTTTCCGGTAAAGAATTAGTCAAAGGAGAACCCGATGCGTCAAGTTTCCCGAGTGGTGGTTTGCGTGCAACATTTGAAGCACGTGGTTACACAGCTTGGGATCCAACCAGCTTTGTCTTCATTAAAAATGGCGTGCTTTGTATCCCCACGGCCTTCTATTCATATACCGGCCATGCCCTGGATAAAAAGACCCCTTTATTACGAAGCATGGATGCCATCAACACCCAGGCTCTTCGTATTTTACGATTGTTTGGACACGAAGATGTAAAAATGGTCCGTACAACGGTAGGTCCTGAACAAGAATATTTCTTAGTCGATATCGAAGACTATAAACAAAGAAAAGATCTACTTTATACTGGTCGTACCTTATTTGGTGCACCATGTCCAAAAGGCCAAGAATTGGAAGACCATTATTTTGGAACAATCAAATCGCGTGTACAAGCATTCATGCAAGAATTGAATTCCGAATTATGGAAATTGGGCGTCTATGCCAAGACCGAACACAACGAAGTAGCGCCAGCTCAATTTGAATTAGCGCCCGTCTTCTCCACGACAAACATTGCGACCGATCACAACCAATTGACCATGGAACTGATCCAACGCATTGCGAAGCATCATGGCATGGTTGCTTTACTTCATGAAAAACCATTCGATTACATCAATGGCTCGGGTAAACATAATAACTGGTCCTTATCGACCGATACCGGTATGAACTTATTGGAACCAGGGGAAACCCCTTATGATAATGCGCAATTCTTATTGTTCTTAAGTGCAGTCATCAAAGCCGTTGATGAGCATCAAGACTTATTGCGTTTGAGCGTTGCCACAGCCGGTAATGATCATCGTTTGGGTGCCAACGAAGCCCCTCCTGCCATCATCTCCATGTTTTTGGGTGATGAATTAACGGAAGTCTTAAAAGCCATCGAGACCGATCAGCCATATGGCCAAAAGAAACAAGAGCGCATGCGTGTAGGTATCGATATTTTGCCAAAGATCAAAAAAGATGCGACCGATCGTAACCGTACAAGTCCATTTGCCTTTACGGGAAATAAATTTGAATTCCGGATGCCCGGATCGAATTCATCCATTGCCGGCTGCAACATCATGTTGAATACTGCCGTAGCCGATGTTCTAGAAGGATTTGCCGATACCTTAGAAAAAGCCGATAATTTTGAAGATGCCTTACATACTTTGATCCAAGAAACCATCAAAGATCATAAACGCATCATCTTTAACGGCAACGGTTATGACGATAGTTGGATTGGTGAAGCCGAAGCTCGTGGCTTATTGAATTTACCAACGACACCGGATGCCCTTCCTTATTCGATCAAACCAGAAAATGTCGAATTATTTGAACGTCAACATGTTTTGAATAAAGAAGAAGTCTATTCTCGTTATGAAATCAACATGGAAGAATACACCAAAGTCGTATTGATCGAAGCACGTACCATGGTGGGTATGGCCCGCAAAGATATTTTGCCTGCTGTTTCTAAGTATACGCAATCCTTAGCGGATACCTTGGCATTAAAGAAACAAACAGGCGTCAGTGCTACATATGAAAAAGCCAATCTGGATGAAATTTCAAGTTATCTAGATAAAGCCTATGTTGCCATTCAAGATCTCGAAGGAAAAGTCAAAACATTAGAAGGAACCGAAGACTTTGAAAAAGCCGCAAACTACGTACGCGATGCGATCTTACCAGCCATGGGCGCATTACGTAAACCATGCGACAAATTAGAAACATTAGTATCCGCCAAAGTATGGCCATTCCCTACTTACGGAAAACTATTGTTCGGTATCATTTAAGGAGGAAATTATGTGTACCATTTTGGGTTATTTTGATAAAGACGTAGATAAAAAAACCATAGAGAAAGCGTTGGCACCAACGCATTCTCGTGGTCCAGATGATCAACGCATCCTGTCGGTAGAAGCCGGCATGATTGGCTTCCAAAGACTTGCCATCATGGGCTTGAGTGAAGCCGGTATGCAACCGTTCCAGCTTAACGGTAAGACGATCGTCTGCAACGGCGAAATTTATGGGTTTCGTCCCATCAAAGATGAATTGATCCAAGATGGATACACATTCTCTAGCGATAGTGATTGCGAAATTTTGATTCCCATGTATGAAAAATATGGATTGGATATGTTCGCCCAATTGGATGCAGAATATGCCCTTGTTTTATACGATGAAACCGAACACGCAATCATTGCGGCTAGAGATCCGATTGGAATTCGTCCTTTATTTTACGGATACACCCCAAATGGCTCCATTGTCTTTGCTTCCGAAGCCAAAAACCTAGTCGGATTTGTGAACAAGATCATTCCGTTTCCTCCTGGACATTATTACTACAATGGTCAGTTTGTGTGCTATCACGATATTACCGAAACCAAAACCATGCATACCGGTTCCATTGAACCCATTTGTCAAGAAATCCACGATAAATTGGAAGATGGTATCCTGAAACGGTTGGATAGTGATGCCCCGGTCGGTTTCTTATTAAGTGGTGGGCTTGATTCGAGTTTAGTTTGTGCCGTTGCGGCCAAATTATCAAAAAAACCCATCCGTACATTTGCGATTGGCATGGATGTGGATGCCATTGACTTAAAATACGCGAAACAAGTGGCTGACTATATTGGCTCGGATCATACCGAAGTCATTATTTCTAAAGAAGATGTCATCGCTGCCATTGAACCTGTCATTCATCTTCTTGGTACCTATGACATCACGACCATTCGTGCTTCCATTGGTATGTACCTGGTATGTAAATATATTCATGAAAACACCGATATTCGTGTCTTGTTGACCGGTGAAATCAGCGATGAATTATTTGGCTATAAGTATACCGATTTTGCCCCTAATGCTGAAGAATTCCAAAAAGAAAGCAAGAAACGGATGCGCGAACTATATATGTATGATGTCTTACGTGCCGATCGTTGCATTGCTGCCAACTCTTTGGAAGCCCGCGTTCCTTTTGGGGATCTCGATTTTGTCCAATATGTGATGGAAATTGATCCAAAATTAAAACTAAACACATATAATAAAGGTAAATATTTGCTTCGTCATGCTTTTGAAAAAGATGAAATTCTTCCTTATTCCATCTTGATGCGTGAAAAAGCCGCTTTCTCGGATGCAGTCGGCCACTCTCTAAAAGATGACATATGCGAATATGCGGAAAGCCAATATACCGATGAAGAATTTGAAACATTGCGCAAAAAGTATCTTCACGTCCCCCCAACGACAAAGGAATCCCTGTTCTATCGGGAGATTTTCGAAAAATATTATCCAGGACAAGGCGATATGATCATTGACTTCTGGATGCCAAATAAAACGTGGCCAGGATGCGATGTAGAAGATCCTTCTGCTCGTGTGCTTTCTAACTATGGTGATAGTGGAAAATAGAAAGGATTTTTATGAATCAACAATTAGAACATGATGCCTGCGGTATTGGTATGGTTGTCAATTATGATGGTAAGAAAACCCATACCGTTGTCGATGCGGCCTTAAAAATCGTCGAAAAATTAGACCATCGTGCTGGAAAAGATGCTTCTGGTAAAGTCGGAGATGGTGTCGGGATCTTGCTTCAGATCTCCCATGATTTCTTTTCCAAAGAAGTTCCTTTTCCATTAGGAAACCAACGAGAATATGGGGTGGGCATGTTTTTCTTCCCGCAAAGTTATCTTGCCCGCAATCAAGCCAAACGTTTATTTCAAACAATCGTCAAAAGTCACGATGCCCAATTACTGGGATGGCGAACAGTGAATTGTAAGCCCGCTATCTTAGGTCAAAAAGCATTGGATTGTATGCCATATATTGAACAGGCCTTCATCAAGAAGCCCGATCCAAAGATGACGGATCTAGAATTTGATCAATTGTTGTATATCATTCGTCGAGAATTTGAAAAGAGCGCACCTGAAACGTATGTGTGCTCTTTGTCATGTCGTACGATCGTATACAAAGGCATGTTTTTGGTCAATCAATTGCGTTTGTTTTATCAAGATCTGCAAGACCGTTCCTATAAGAGTGCCATTGCGATCGTTCACTCGCGTTTCTCGACCAATACGACACCTTCTTGGCGTAGGGCCCATCCCAACCGTTTGATTGCACACAATGGTGAGATCAATACCATTCGTGGTAACTTCAAACGTATGAGTGCCCGTGAAGAAAGTATGGACAGTCCCTTCTTGGAAAAATATAGCGACCAGATCTTGCCCGCCATCGATGCATCCGGATCCGATTCCGCTATGTTAGATAACACCTTGGAATTCTTGATGATGAATGGGATGCCCCTTTCCAAAGCGGTCTTGATCACCATTCCCGAACCTTGGAAACATGTACCACTCGATCAAAAAGAAAAAGACTTCTATCATTATTATGCTTCCTTGATGGAGCCATGGGATGGTCCTGCTGCTGTCTTATTCAGCGATGGCGATATTGCCGGTGCGACCTTAGATCGAAATGGTTTGCGTCCTTGCCGTTATTATCTGACCAAAGACCATACCTTGATCTTAGCCAGTGAAGTCGGGGTATTGGATATTCCTGAAAAAAACATCATCAAAAAGGATCGTTTGCGTCCGGGACAGATCTTATTATTGGATACAAAAGCCAAACGTATGATTTCCAATGAAGAAATCAAGAAATCATATGCAACCCAAAATCCATATGGCGAATGGCTAAACCAAAATCTTCTGCATTTGCGTGATCTGCCCGCTTCCGATCGTAAGTCCCATATGTATTCGCAAACCGAAAGAGACCAATTGTATAAAGCCTTTGGCTATACCTATGAAGATGTGATTGAAACGATCGTGCCTACCATCGAAAAGAAAACCGAACCCATCGCCTCCATGGGAACCGATATCCCATTGGCTGTTTTAAGCAAACGCCATCCATTGTTGTTCCATTATTTCAAACAATTGTTTGCGCAAGTCACAAACCCACCGATGGATAGTTTACGTGAAAAAGTGGTAACCGATACAACGGTTTATCTTGGTGCCAGTGGCGATATCCTGCAAGAAAAAGATACAAACTGCCGGGTATTGGAAATCAATAATCCGATCCTCGATGAGCGTGACATGCAGAAAATTTTGGAATTAGATAAAAAAGGCTTTAAAAATGAAGTCATTTCCTTATTGTTCTATCGTGGTATGCCTTTAAAAGAAGCCCTTAACCATTTATTTATCGAATGTGAACGCGCCTATCGTCATGGCGCCTCGATCTTGATCCTTTCCGATCGTGGTGTTGATGAAAATCATATGGCCATCCCAAGCTTGTTAGCCGTTTCGGCAGTCGATCAATACTTTGTTCGTACCAAAAAACGAACGGCCATTTCCATTGTCTTGGAATCAGGCGAACCAAGAGATGTTCATCAATTTGCTTGTTTGTTAGGTTTCGGTGCCACAGCCATCTATCCATACTTGGCTCATGAATGCATTCAAGAAATGATCGAGAAAGACATGTTGGATTTTGAAGTCTACCAAGCCATCAAAGACTATAACCAAGCAATCATGAATGGCATCGTTAAAATTGCTTCCAAGATGGGTATTTCTACGTTGCAGTCTTATCAGTCGGCACAGATCTTTGAAGCCATTGGTCTCAGCCAAGACTTAGTGGATGAATATTTCACCAATACGATCAATGAAGTCGGTGGTATTGGCTTAAAAGAAATCGAAGAAGACCTGGCTTATCATCATGATAAAGCCTTTGATCCATTGGGATTGGCTAGCGATACAACTTTGGATAGTCCTGGTTTCCATAAGAACCGTTCCGGTGCTAATAAAGAATCGCATTTGTATGATCCAAAAACGATTGTCTTGTTGCAACGTGCTACCCAAACCAATGATTATGCTTTGTTTAAAGAATATACCGCAAGGGTCAATGATCCCGATGATCCGCATACGTTACGTTCCAATTTTGCGTTTGTTTCTGATCGCAAACCCATTGATATAAAAGAAGTAGAACCGGTTGAAAACATCGTGAAACGCTTCAAGACCGGTGCTATGAGTTATGGATCAATTTCTGAAGAAGCCCATACTTGTATGGCCATTGCGATGAATCGCTTGGGTGGAAAATCCAATTCGGGTGAAGGTGGCGAAATGCCTTCTCGTTATGGAACGATCAAAAACAGTGCCATCAAACAAGTGGCTTCCGGTCGTTTTGGCGTAACCAGTGAATTCTTGGTTTCTGCCAAAGAAATCCAGATCAAGATGGCCCAAGGCGCAAAACCAGGAGAAGGCGGTCACCTACCTGGCCGTAAAGTCTATCCGTGGGTAGCGAAAACTCGTTATTCGACACCAGGGGTTGCCTTAATTTCCCCACCACCTCATCATGATATTTACTCGATCGAAGATCTGGCCCAATTGATCTATGATCTCAAGAATGCGAATGATCAAGCACGTATCTCTGTAAAACTTGTTTCCGAAGGTGGTGTAGGTACGATTGCGTGTGGTGTGGCCAAAGCTGGTGCCAATGTCATCTTGATTTCTGGTTATGATGGTGGTACAGGTGCAGCGCCAATTAGCTCGATCCATCATGCCGGATTGCCATGGGAATTAGGATTGGTTCAAACCCATCAAGCTTTAGTGGAACAAGGCTTAAGAGATCGCGTAGCCATCGAGACCGATGGAAAATTGATGAGTGGTCGTGATGTAGCCATTGCCTGTCTATTAGGGGCTGAAGAATTCGGTTTTGCGACCGCCCCATTGGTAACCATGGGCTGCCGCATGATGCGTGTATGCAACTTGGATACATGTCCATTTGGGGTTGCGACCCAAAACAGTGAATTACGAAAACGATTCAAAGGAAAACCTGAATATGTCATGCATTTTATGGAATTTATTGCCCAAGAACTACGGGAGATCATGGCTCAATTAGGTTTTCACAGCGTGGATGAAATGGTTGGTCATAGTGAATGTCTAAAAGTACGTACCTCATCCAATGCGCGTCAAAATATGTTGGATTATGCCGCTATCTTACGTAAGCCACAACCTGTCCATTTCGAAAAGAAAGTGGATCCACAATTGAATCGCACCATCGATGCAAAAGTATTGATCCCCGCTTTCCAAGAAACATTGAAATCAGGTGAACCAAAAACCGTATCCATCGAGATTTCATCAACCAATCGTACCTTGGGTACCTTGTTGGGTTCGACCATTACGCAACAACATCGACCTTACAAAGACAATACCTTCAAGATCGTTGCCCGTGGGGGTGCTGGTCAATCTTGTGGTGCATTCTTGCCAAAAGGCGAAACCTTATCCGTCCATGGTGATGCCAATGACTATTTTGGAAAAGGCCTCAGTGGTGGTATCTTGGCCATTCGTCCCCAATCAGCCAGTCCATTGGTTGCCCAAGACAATGTGATCATTGGTAATGTAGCTTTGTATGGCGCAACCAGTGGTAAAGCCTTCATTCGCGGCATTGCCGGTGAACGTTTCTGTGTTCGAAATTCCGGAGCTATAGCCGTTTGTGAAGGTTGTGGCGACCATGGCTTGGAATATATGACTGGCGGTACCGCGGTTATCTTAGGAAAAACGGGTAAAAACTTTGCGGCTGGTATGAGTGGTGGTATTGCGTATGTATGGGATAAAGATCATGAGCTCTATCAACAATTGAATCCAACCTTGGTTTCCATGGAACCAATATCGATGAAAAACGATATAGAAACGTTAGAAGCCATTTTAAAAGAACATGTCGAAATGACACAATCCGAGATCGCACAAGAAATCTTAGCCCATTTTGATGCTTCCCTAGCTCAATTTAAAAAGATCGTGCCAAAGGATTTCGCAAAGATCTCAAAAATGATCAAAACATTAGAAGATAAAGGCTACAATCATGAAGAAGCTCAAATCAAAGCCTTTGAGCAATTGTACGATTAGGAGGATGACGTATGGGAAAATATACAGGATTTTTAGAATATGAACGTCAAGCGAATCCTTGGATGGATGAAAAAGAGCGAATTCAAACGTTCCGAGAATTCCAACAAGATCTTCCTTTAGAGAAACGTCGTCAACAAGCAGCACGCTGTATGAACTGTGGATCTCCCTATTGTCAATCGGCCATGGAATTAAAAGGCATGGTCACCGGATGTCCACTTCATAATTTGATTCCAGAATGGAACGATGCCATCTATCGAAATCAAATGGACTTTGCGTTTGCCCGTTTATTTAAGACAAACCCCTTCCCGGAATTCACAGGTCGGGTTTGTCCTGCCCTTTGTGAAAAGGCATGCTTAAATGGTTTTGATGGCGAACCCGTGACTTGTCATGATAATGAAAAAGCCATTATTGAATATGCCTATGAGCATGGCTGGATGAAAGAGCGAATCCCAACTGTCCATACCGAAAAGAAAGTAGCTGTCATTGGCGCCGGTCCGGCGGGATTGACCGTGGCTTATCTTTTGAATCAGCGTGGTCATCAAGTCACCGTCTATGAACGAGATAGTTATCCCGGTGGTTTATTGATGTTTGGTATTCCAAATATGAAACTCAATAAGACCTATGTAGAACGTCGGATCACCTTGATGCAAAAAGAAGGTATTAAATTCATCTGTAATACCGAAGTAGGAAAAGATATCAAACGAAAAGATTTGGAAAAAGCATACGATGCGATCGTACTTTGTACGGGTTCCAAAGAGCCACGTGATCTGAAGGGCCCAGGTCGTGATGCGAAAGGCATATATTTTGCGGTGGATTTCTTAAGTCAAAACACCAAGCATCTATTAACGGATTCACCTTATATCAGTGCCAAGAACAAACATGTAATCGTTGTTGGTGGGGGCGATACCGGAAATGACTGTGTGGGTACTTGTATTCGTCATGGTTGTAAATCCATTACGCAATTGGAAATGATGCCAAAAGCACCGGATACCAGAACCGCCAGCAATCCATGGCCCGAATGGCCAAAGGTTTGTAAGACCGATTATGGTCAACAAGAAGCCATTTATCAATTTGGTCATGATCCTCGTATTTATCAAACGACCATTGAAGAATTCATTCAAAAAGATGGTCAATTAACCGCTGTTAAAACTGTTCAAGTCGAATTCAAAGATGGCAAGTTACAAAATGTCAAAGGTTCCGAAAAGACCTTGCCTTGTGATCTATTATTGATTGCGGCTGGTTTTGTGGGCGTACAAGATACGATCAGAAAAGATTTCCATTTGGAGATGACCCCACGAAATGTCTTTGCGACCAATGAAAAACATCAGACCAAAGATGAACATATCTTTGTAGCTGGCGATTGCCGTCGTGGTCAATCGTTGGTCGTATGGGCCATTGCGGAAGGCAAAAAAACCGCAAAAGAAGTCGATACATACTTGATGGGATATTCAAGTATCGATGCTTGACAAAAAAAACTTTGTCGTTGATAATGTGTTCGTAAACGACAAAGTGTCGGGTACACAAATGTATTTGGGTGCTCGACTTTTTGTCTTTAAAGGAGAAATTTATGATACATGAAGAATGTGGTGTCTTTGGTGTCTATGCGAAACAACCCATGGATGTAGCGAAAATGGCTTATTATGGCCTGTATGCCCTGCAACATCGTGGACAAGAAAGTTGCGGCATTGTTGTCAATCAAGATGGCTTATTCTATTCCAAAAAAGATCTAGGTCTAGTCAGTGATGTTTTCCATAAAAATGATTTAGCTTCTTTACCGCAAGGAAAAATGGCCATTGCACATTGTCGCTATGGTACAACCGGCGCAACAAATCGTGCCAATGTACAACCCTTGGAAGTGAACCATCAAAAAGGTCCTCTGGCCTTGGCCCATAATGGTAATTTGACCAATGCCTATGAATTGCGCAATCAATTGGAATTGGGTGGTGCCATTTTCCATACAACCGCAGATACAGAAACAATTGCGTATTTAGTCACGCAACAACGCTTAAAAACAGGATCCATCGAAGAAGCCATTCGCCGTACCATGGATCAATTAGAAGGTGCCTATTCCTTATTATTTATGTCTCCTTCGAAAATGATCGCTGTCCGTGATCCTTATGGATTCCGTCCTTTATGTTATGGACAATGCGATGATGGAACGTATGTAGTTGCGAGTGAAAGCTGTGCTCTTGATGTTGTGAATGCCCATTTCATCCGTGATTTGGAACCAGGTGAAATGTTGGTCTTTTATCAAAATGGTGTACAAAGTTATCGTCACCACATTCATGAAAAACAGAAACATATTTGTATTTTTGAATATATTTATTTTGCCCGGCCAGATTCTGTCATTGATGGAATTTCCATTCATGAAGCACGTAAAAAAGCCGGTGAAGTATTATGGGAAAGCTGTCCAGTCGAGGCCGATGCCATCGTTGGTGTACCGGATTCAGGATTGGATGCTGCCCTTGGCTACAGTCAAGCATCCGGTATCCCTTATGTTATGGGCTTTATGAAAAATCGGTACATTGGTCGTACGTTTATTTCCCCTGGTCAAGATTCACGGATTGATAAGGTACATATCAAATTGAATCCGATTTCCAGTGAGATTAAGGGAAAACGCATTGTATTGATCGATGATTCGATCGTTCGTGGTACAACTTCGGCACAAATCGTCCGCTTATTGCGAGATGCAGGTGCCAAAGAGATTCATGTCCGCATTTCTGCTCCCCCTTTCTTAAATCCATGTTTCTATGGTACCGATATTGATTCAAAAGAAAACTTGATTGCGTGTCATCACAGTGTGTCCGAAATTTGTAAGATCATTGATGCCGATTCTTTGGAGTATTTACCTTTGGATCAACTGTATCAATTGATTGGTCATCATCAATATTGTGATGCTTGTTTTTCTGGCAATTATCCAACGGCCGTACCAAGCAGTACAGCGAAAAATCGGTTTGAACAACCTCTACAAGATCAAGAATAGATCGACCTTCATGGTCAATCTTTTTTTCATAAAAAAACAACATCGCTTAGATGTTGTTTTCATCGTATAAATAAATGGATTCTTTAGCGCGTTTCTTTTTCTTATGTCCATGACCAATCAATGGTGCAATGAAAATAAGGATTGGGAAAATTTCCAAACGACCAATCAACATGGCCAAAGACAAGACCAATTTTGATAAATCACTAAAGGCATGGAAATTTCCAAAGGGACCAACCAGTTTAAATCCAGGACCAATATTGCCAAGACATGAAACACAAGCAGAAATGGTCGTTTCCATATCAAAGCCGTCAATGGAAACCAAAAAGAAACAAATTCCCATGATCAATATGTAACAGCCAAAATAGCTCATGATCTGATTGACCACTTTTTCAGGGACAGCCTTTCCATCAAAAGTGATCACTTTTACTTTTTGTGGGTGTACGCTTCGTTGAATATCCGCTTTGATTCGACGAACCACGATCATCATTCGGCTTACTTTCACACCGCCTCCAGTCGATCCGGCACAAGCGCCCAATACCATCAACAACAATAAGACCATCTTAGAGAAGGTCGGCCATAAATCAAAGTTACAGGATGAGTAGCCTGTGGTCGTGATGATGCTGGATACTTGGAAGAAGGCTAAGCGTATGGAGCGAACGACATCGTAGTTATACATGGATAATATATTGATCGTGATCAATGCCGTGGATGCCAAAATGACATATAGATAGTTCTTGACTTCTTCCATCTTAAAGGCGTTTTTAAAATCGTGGATCACTAAGAAAAAGTAAAAGTTGAAGTTCACCCCAAATAAGGCCATAAAAATACCAATGACCCATTCATAATAGGCATTATGATATTCCCCGATTCCTTGATTGGTCACACTAAAACCACCGGTCCCGGCAGAACCAAAGGTATTACATAAGGAATCAAAAAGCGGCATGTGCCCCATGACCAAGAGGATGACCTCGATGATGGTCAATCCCATATACATTAAGTATAGGATCATGGCACTTTGGCGCAATCGTGGAACCAACTTGCCAATGACGGGACCTGGTGATTCCGCCCGTAAGATGTGCATCGAACGATCATTGGATTTGGGTAAGATGGCTAAGACAAAGACCAAGATTCCCATACCACCGATCCAGTGGGTGAAGCTTCGCCAAAACAACATACATTTTGGTAAGGACTCCACTTCTTTTAAAATGCTGGATCCCGTGGTCGTAAAGCCGGATACGGCTTCAAATAAAGCATCCATATAATGCGGGATCGTACCCGACAGATAAAAAGGCAAAGCGCCAATGATGGATAAAACGATCCAACACAGGCCCACCGCCATCAATCCATCCCTGGCAAAATACGAGGCATGACTGACTTTTACACGTGAAAAAGGTAAGCCAAGAAGCAAGGAAAGGATGATCACGATCACAAAGGATGAAATATCTTCATGATAGATCAAACCACAAATCAATGGAGCCACCAATAAACCGGCCAATGCCAATAAAACATATCCGATCACATTAACGATGACACGCCAATTTAATTTTCGAAATTCATATTTAAGCCAAGACATCATTTAAATCCCTCAACTTTGGAATTGAACTAACCACTACGATCGTATCATCCAATTGCACCGAACTATTTCCATTAGCAATTTCAGGATGACCATGATGCGAAATATAGCCAATCAATATGCCTGGTTTAAATGTCAGATCTTTTAATGGGATCCCAATAAATTTACAATTTTTCCGAACCCGAAATTCCAAGGCTTCGACGGTATTTTCATTTAATGTGATCAAAGATTCAATATTGGATCCAACCGCATTCTGCATTGCCCGCACATACCGAACGATTCGATTGGCCGTAATATATTTTGGCGATACCGAATTGCACATATCGAATTTTTCCAACAAAAATTCTAAAGACATTCGATTGATCTTTGGCATGACACGCTCAACGCCTTGACTGGCAGCAAACATGGAAATAATAACATTTTCTTCATCATTGTCGGTCAATGCGACAAATGCATCCATCGTCGTTAAATTCTCACTTAATAAGAATTCTTGATCGGTTCCATCGCCAAGGATCACATTGGCTTCGGGAAATTGCAGGGCCAATTGACGGCATTTTTCCGGATCTTTTTCAATGATCTTGACACGAATATTCATACCTAACATCATGCTGGTTAGATAATAGGCGATCCTTCCACCGCCAACGATCATGATTTCATTGAAATTCCGATATTCGGAAACACCGGTAGTAATCAAGAAGGATTCAATATGTTGGGTCGTTCCAATCACAGAGATACGATCGCCTTTTTGGATCACAAATTCGCCATCTGGAATGATAACTTCTTTGCCTCGATTGACAGCACAAATCAATACGGTACCATGATGGCGTGAGCCAATCGAGCGTACTTTTTCATCGCAAAGCAAACTGTTTTCGCCCACGATGATCTCGGCAATCTCAACGCGTCCTTTCGCAAAGGTACTGACATGTACACCTTGTGAAAAATGTAAAGAACGGACAATTTCACGAGCGGCCCCTCGTTCTGGATTGATGCTCATGGAAAGATGCAATTCATCTTTTAATAATTCAATGGAATTGACATATTCCGGATTTCGAACACGGGCAATGGTGTTTTTCACACCTAATTTTTTTGCCAACATGCAACAAATCAAGTTCACTTCATCACTGCCGGTCACCGCAATCATCATATCGGCTTCTTCGATGTTTCCTTCTTTTAATGTATTTACATTCGCACCATTTCCATGGATACAAAGAACGTCCAATTGATCGGCACATTTTTCTATAATTTTCAAACGATTGTCAATGATGGCAATGTCATGTCCCTCTTTCTCGAGTTGTGAAGCCAAAGTAAATCCAACTTTGCCTCCCCCTACTACCGTTATTTGCATTGCTTTTTCCCTCCGTAGTTTGCTAATTATACCATATTTCTTAATTTTTGTATCGAGGCATATATATAGCCAAAGACCAAATTTTTTTGTATAGTAAAGATAAGGAGGAAATAAAAGATGAAATATACATGTGACGTATGTGGATGGACATATGATGAAGCTGTAGGTGATCCAGACAATGGTATTGCTCCAGGCACAAAATGGGAAGATCTTCCTGCTGACTTTACTTGTCCATTATGTGGCGTTGGTAAAGACCAATTCTCAAAAAGCGAATAAAGAAAAGCATCGATCCATTGGGATCGATCTTTTTATAAGGGTCTTTCCAGTCCCACCCCTTCCATTTCGATAATAGCGATCAGCGAAATCTTTTGTTTGACAATTTGCATATACTTTTCATTCAGATCCAGCTTGGATACCATGCCTTCTTTTTGTATATAATGTTGGCCATCGTAATACGTGATACATACGATCATGCCTGGTTGGATCAAATGAATTTGCCGATCCAATTCATCTCTTGCATCTTCATCCAAGATCTTTGGTTTCACAATGATCTTCTCTTGTTGCGCCAATAATTCTTTTAAGCCCTTTAAAGAATCAAACGATTGAAAGATAGCTGCTCGATTTTTATTGGGCATTGTGCCCTCCAATCAACAAATTTCGCTTTCGAGCCGTTGCTTTTTCTTCCAGATTCATGCCCTTTAAAATGGCATTCTTTCCATATTTTTGTTTGATTTCAATAATGGCTTTTTGGACCGATGCTTCTTTTTCAATGGCATTTGGATTCGTAAACAAATCATAACTTTCATATCTTTCATCCTTGACATCACAAAAAGACAAACCAATTTGACGAATGGGATAGTGCGGATCCACGATTCGTTGATACAATCGTTTAAATTCAGCCAATAAGATTCGATAGGAATTGGTACAATTCGTAATTTTGGTAGTTGCCGAAGAAGCTTTGCGACAATTTTTAGAATATCCCACATATAATGCGATCCGATTGGTCACTAAATGTTCATCGACCAATCGCAATACATTGACATCTACCATTTCTTTGACGATCAAATACGCATCTTGATACGAATAATCTTCAAACAAAATTTGACTATTGGAAATCGAATGCGCCTGTGAATGATACGCTTTGATATCTTGGATCGTCGTTGGTTCTTTGCCCCATGCATGATCAATCAAATATTCGGCCTGAATCCCAAAAACCTGATATAAAATCGATTCCGGATAATGGGCTAGATCATACATATCAAAAATACCCAGGCTCGCCAATCGACGACTGAGGCCGGGTCCAATTCGCCAAAAATCGGTCAAGGGTTTATGATGCCACAACATATTTTGATACAGACCTTCATCCAAATACCCCATATTATCAGGTACATGTTTGGAAAGAATGTCCAGTGCTACTTTGGTCAAATATAAATTGGTCCCAATCCCAACAGTAGCCGTAATATGCGTTTGTTCGAAAATCGCATCCGTGATCTTTTTCGCCAACGCTTTGGGAGATAGACCATATAATTTCATATAGGGTTCAATATTTAAAAACGATTCATCAATGGAATACACATGAATATCTTCTTTGGCTACATAGTTTAGAAAAATCTTATAGATCCTGGCTGCATATTCCATATACAATCGCATCCGTGGTTTGGCCACGATATAATCCATGCCCTGGGGAATCTCAAAGATGCGACAACGATTTTTCACTCCCAATGTCTTCATTTTTGGTGTGATGGCCATACACAAAGCCCCATTTCCACGCGTTGGATCGGCCACGACTAAATTCACCGCAAAAGGGTCCAATCCTCTTTCACTGCATTCTACGGATGCATAAAAAGATTTTAAATCAATACATAAATACATATCTGTGTCCTCTTTATAGCTTTATTATAAGAAAAAAAAGATGGATTTCCATCTTTTTATGCAACTTTTATGCAACTAGAGTAAAAAATAAGACATTTGTGCATTTTTATTTCATTTTATCTTGTATTTTTCCATACAATTGTTTTGTGGCTTTTTCACTATGATCATTGATCACAAAGATCCGTTTTTGGGTTTGAATGATGATAAACGGTTTTTGGTGCACATATACATAACACCGTACGCTCCCATACTTTTTGGTGTCAGCTTCTCCATTAAAATAATCCATTTGAAGCGGATCATCCATGGCTACTTGATCAACAAGATCCAGCTCTTGAATGGATGTATACGCAATCTTATCGGAAGACGCCGTTCCCTTGACGACAAACGTTTCTTTTTCAAAGCGAAATGAATTGGCTGTATGTTCCTTTACTTTTTGATCATGCGTATACGTAATGATAAAAAAGGCAATCACTAATAATGTCGACGCAAATCCTAAGATCAAGGACGCGGTTTTATTTGGTCTCATGGTTCCATTATATCTATCCATCCTGCCAATTTCCAGTTGTTCGGATGGATTGAAAGAATGCGCGTTCTAGAGTAGAATAGAAACATCGAGAGGATGAAATTGATATGAAAAAAACGCGTACACGATTTGCTCCCAGTCCAACGGGATATATGCATATTGGTAATTTACGAACAGCTTTATTCGAATATTTGATTGCCAAACATGACAATGGTGATTTTATTCTTCGAATTGAAGATACCGACCAGGTTCGACAAGTAGAAGGAGCAACCGAAATCATCTATGATACCCTGAAAAGCGTAGGCATGAATTGGGATGAAGGCCCCGATATCGGTGGCAATTATGGTCCTTATATTCAAAGTGAACGATTGCCTATGTATAAAGGCTATGCCGAAGAATTGATCCAATTAGGGAAAGCCCATTATTGTTTCTGCAGTGAAGAAGACATTGAGAAGCAACGACAAGAACAAGGTGAATCTTTTGTTTTTCATGATCCATGCAAGAACTTGACACCCGAAGAAATCCAAGCCAAATTAGATGCAGGTCAACCTTATGTCATTCGCCAAACCATCGATCATGTGGGTTCCCAAGATTTTGATGATGAAGTCTATGGCCATATTGAAGTCGATGGCGATTTATTGGATGAACAAGTATTGATCAAATCCGATGGATTCCCGACTTATAACTTTGCGAATGTCATTGATGATCACCAAATGGAAATCAGTCATGTCGTTCGTGGCAATGAATATTTATCATCTACTCCAAAATACAATCTTTTATATGATGCCTTTGGATGGGAACGTCCCATCTATGTCCATGTGCCACCCGTCATGAAAGATGAACATCATAAATTATCCAAACGAAATGGCGATGCTTCGTTCCAAGATCTAGTTGCCAAAGGCTATTTACCCGAAGCCATCATTAACTATATTGCCTTATTGGGATGGTCACCAGAAAATGATCAAGAAATTTTCTCTATGGATGAATTGATCCAAATATTTGATACACATCGTATTTCCAAGCGTCCAGCCATCTTTGATATTGATAAACTCACTTGGATGAATAGTGAATACATCAAAGCAATGCCAAAGGAAACCTTCTATCAAAAGGTAGAGCCGTATTTAAAGAAAGTCATCACCAAAGATTTGGATCTAGCTTATATTGCGGAATTGATCCAATCTCGAATTGATCGTTTTGATCAAGATGAAATCACCGAAATGATCGATTTCTTTGAAGCTTTGCCAGAAGATTATGATTTGGAGATGTATAAACATAAACGTCAGAAATCAACCAAAGAAAAATCCATTGTTTCCTTAAAAGCCGCTTATGATTTATTGAAAGATTTTGATCAATGGGATAGTGTCGATGCGATTGGTGAAGAAATGATGAAATTACCAACACAATTGGAGGTAAAAAATGGCGTTGTTTTATGGCCGATTCGTACCGCTCTTTCCGGTAAACGTGCCACTCCAGGAGGCGCCTTTGAGATTGCGTATGTCTTAGGAAAAGAAGAAAGCTTACGTCGTATCCAAGTGGGTATCGATCGATTGGAAAAGGATCTACAAAATTAAGCTTGCAGGAGCATCCGCTCCTGTTTTTTTTGAAAAAAGGAACTGGAATTTTTCCAGTTCCTTATAATGGTCGGAAATCCGATGCCGGATGCTTACAAACCGGACAAATAAAGTCGTCTGGCAATACTTCGCCTTCATAGATGTACCCACAAATCGTACAGATCCAGCCTTTGCGTTTTTTTGGTTCCGGTTTTGGTTTGATGTTCGAAAAATAATAGGCGTACGTAGCCGAAGGGGTATCGTCCCATACATCTCCATCTTCGATGGTGGCAATAAATAAAGTATGACTGCCCAGATCAATGGCTTGGATCACTTTTCCAGAAAGATATCCATTGGTTTGATCCGTATGAATGATCGCTATGCCATTTTCCGCACGAGAAATGGAAACTTCCGCAAATTTATCGACATCTCGTCCACTTTGGAAGCCAAAATGCGAAAACGTATCAAACTTCGCCTGCTCACTTAAGATGGATACATTAAATTGACCCGTCTTTAGGATCATATCATGGGTATAATTCGCTTTATTGACCGAAATCGAAATGGTGTTGGGTTCACTCGCCACTTGAACAGCCGTATTGATGATACAGCCATTATCTTTTTGACCATCACGAGCTGTCAATACAAACAAACCATAACTGAGCTTTTTCATTACATCGAGATTCATTGTTCTCCTCCTTTCCTCTTTTGTTACTTCTATTGTACCAAAAAAAAGCCAAATCTTTCGACTTGACTTATTTTTTTGGTAACTTAAAGGAACTCTTTAAAGAAACAATGCGATTAAAAACCAAAGCATCGTCTTTACTATCTTTTGGATCCAAATTATAGTAACCAGAACGAACAAATTGGAAACGATCCCCATTGGTGTAATTCTTGATGGTTTCTTCCACGTAACAAGGATGCAATACCGTCAATGAATTTGGATTTAAATTGACCGATCCATCTTCATTGTAGACACCTTTTTCTTCATCCACCAGGTTTTCATACAAACGAACCGTTGCGGGGATGGCATGTCCACAATCCACCCAATGAATCGTACCTTTGACTTTTCGTCCCGTAAATCCCGTACCCGATTTCGTTTCCGAATCATAGGTACCATGAATGATGGTCACCTTGCCATTTTCGTCTTTTTCAAAACTTGTACATTTCACGAAATAAGCATTCATCAAACGAACTTCATTACCAACAAAGAAACGACGATATTTCTTTGGGGGTTCTTCCATAAAATCGTCGCGTTCGATCCAAACTTCACGGGAGAATGGCACTTTTTTGTTACCTAATTCGGGATTTTCCATATTCAATGGAGCATCCAAATATTCAACTTGTCCTTCCGGATAGTTATCGATGACTAATTTGATCGGATCTAAAACAGCCATCAAGCGTGGTGCTTTGGGTTTCAGATCATCCCGTACAAAGTGTTCCAACATGGCATAATCCACACTGGAATTGCTCTTGGATACACCCGCTGCTTCCATAAAATTACGAATGGATTCCGGTGTGAAGCCACGACGACGTAAAGCAGCAATCGTAACTAGGCGTGGATCATCCCAACCATCCACGATGCCTTGGTCAACCAAACGTTTGATGTAGCGTTTTCCGGTAATGACATTGGTCAAATACATTTTCGCAAATTCGATTTGTTTCGGTGGATTTGGAAACTCAGCTTGGGTCACGACCCAATTGTATAGTGGTCGATGATCTTCAAATTCCAAGGTACAAATGGAATGCGTTACGCCTTCGATCGCATCTTCGATGGGATGGGCAAAATCATACATCGGATAAATACACCATTTATCTCCCGTATTGTGATGGGTCATACGGGCTACACGATAAAGAATAGGGTCTCGCATATTGATATTGGGACTGGCCATATCAATTTTGGCACGCAATGTTTTTGAACCATCTTCAAATTCGCCATTTTTCATTCGCTCAAATAAATCTAAGTTTTCTTCAATAGAACGATTGCGATACGGAGATTCTTTGCCAGGCTCTGTCAAAGTACCACGATAGGCATGAATTTGCTCGGCCGATAGATCATCGACATAAGCCACCCCTTTTTTGATGTATTTGATGGCAATTTCATACATTTGATCAAAATAGTTGGATGCGAAGCGTACGCCACCAACATATTTAGCGCCTAACCATTCCACATCTTTGACAATCGATTCTACAAATTCATTGTTTTCTTTCATAGGATTGGTATCATCAAAGCGTAAGTGGAAATCACCATGATATTCTTGGGCAAGGCCATAATTTAATAAAATCGATTTCGCATGGCCAATGTGTAAATAGCCATTGGGTTCTGGTGGAAATCGAGTAACCACTTTTGTATATGTTCCGTCAGCAAGATCTTCATCAATGATGCGTTCAATAAAGTTCTTGCTATTGGTTTCTTTTTCCATTTCTTCTCCTCCATAACTTTCTTTAGATATAGTCAATTTTACCATAAATAAAAAGAAAGTGCTTGATGAATCACAAGCACTTATCCTTCTGGATTTAATAGATGGAATTTATCAAAAACATAAAACAATAAACTCAAAAGCATCGCAACCACACATGCCAAGACCATACCAGTCAATTCAACCGTTCCAAAATGAATCGTGACACCCGATAAACCGGTCACAAAGACAACCGAGGTCAAGATCATATTGATACTTTTTGAGTAATCCACTTGATCATCAACAAGAATACGCAATCCGGATGTTCCAATCATACCATACAATAAGAAACTAATTCCACCAATGACCGGTCCCGGAATGGTTTGGATCAAGGCCGATAAAGGACCAATAAACGAACAAATGATCGATAAGACTGCCGCTCCACCAATGACTTGGACACTATATACGCCCGTAATGGCCATGACCCCAATGTTTTCGCCATAGGTTGTGGTAGGAACCGATCCAACCAATCCACTCAAGGCACTGGAAAAATTATCCGCAAACAAAGAGCGATGCAAGCCCGGATCTTTTAATAAATCACGACCAACGACTTCACTGGTTACAATTTGATGACCAATGTGCTCCGAAGTAATGACCAATAATACCGGTAAGATCATCAAGATCGCATGAATGTCGAATTTTGGTGCTTGAAAATGAGGCATCATGAAGAAGGATGCTTCTTGCACAGGACGTAGATCAACAATACCCACGCAAATGGCTGCGATGTAACCACAAACGATCGCAATCAAGATGGGAATCACACTAAAGAATTTACGGAAACAAACCGATCCAACGATTGCCACGCCTAAAGTCACCGCAAATACGATCACATTGGCCGGATCGACCACTTTATCCAACAAACCCGCATTAGAAGCTGCATTGCTGGATAATTCCAAGCCAATCAAAGCCACAACGGGTCCCATGGCTGCACTGGGTAAGACAATATCGATCCATTTGGTGCCTACTTTGTAGATGATAAAGGCAAGAATACACCCACAAATGCCGGTAACGACAAAGCCACCTTGGGCATAGGGAAACCCCCATTTCGCAATAACCAAGGAAGCCGGTCCTAAAAACGCAAAACTACTTCCTAAATAAGCCGGCGCTCTTCCTTTCGTGATCAAAATAAATAATAGGGTCCCAATTCCATTCATCAATAGCACAACGGCTGGATTGATTCCTAAGACAAAGGGAACCAATACGGAAGCACCAAACATCGCAAACATATGTTGCAGACTCAAGGGTGCTAATAAACGAAAAGGAACTTTTTCTTGTACTTGAATAATACGTTTCGCCATTTTTTCTCTCCTTCTGAACCTTCCATGTGTATTTATATCATATTTTTCCTCATGCATTCAATAAAGAGTGTGGTATAATAGCGATGTGCGCCCGTAGCTCAATAGGATAGAGTGTCAGATTCCGATTCTGAAGGTTGCGGGTTCAATTCCTGTCGGGCGCGCCATTTAAGGAGAGAATATGTCAACGATATTATTTGATTTAGATGATACCTTGATTCAATCCATGTATGTTTGGGAAGATGCCATTACGGCATTATTTGAAAAACTACATATTGATATAGACTTTGAACGCGCTAAAAAGACCTTTATGACCAAGCGTTTTAGTGAAGTTCTTGTTTATATCAAGAAATATTATTATCCCCATGCCACCATTGAACAAATGAATGATTTCTGTATGTCCTTTGTGATCAATCAATATCAACATCATGTTCCAGCAACCCAAGGTGCCGTTGAATTTGTACATGAACAAGCTAAAAAAGGAACAACCATGGCCGTTGTCACTTCCAATGATTATCATGTCACAAAATCGGTTTTACAACGATTGGATATGTATGATGCGATGCAAGCCATCTTCTCGGCTGAAGAATTGCATTTGACCAAACGCGAACCAGAAATCTACAACTATGCATTAAACAAGTTACATGCCACACCAAAAGATACCCTTGTCTTTGAGGATTCCATGTATGCGATTGAAACCGCTCGTTCATTGGGAATTCGTTGTATTGGCATTGAAAACGATTGGAATCGTCGTGATTTTATGAGAAATCATGTCGAAACGATCCATGACTTCACTGAACTACATTCGTTTCTGTAGCTCAGTTGGATAGAGCATTCGCCTCCTAAGGGCTAGGTGGAACAAACGCCTTTTGATATGATAACTAGATAAAATTGAATAGATTTTTAAGAATGTCCCAGTACCTCAGCAGGATAGAGGGTTCGCCTCCTAAGCGAAACGTCGCAGGTTCGACTCCTGT
>NZ_JAXDRQ010000068.1:0-98333 GCF_034090965.1 Absicoccus sp.
AATACGTGCCATTTCTTCCTCCTGTTAGTTTCCTTGTCTCTGTTTGTGCTTAGGGTTCTCACAGATTACCATGACTCTTCCCTTACGTCGAATGACTCGACATTTATCGCACATTGGTTTTACGGATGGTCTTACTTTCATTTTTGTTTCCTTTCCAACCACATATTTATGCCCTGTTAAAATGCGTATGAATTCATGCGGATTTTAATAGAAATGTGGTAATTACTAAAACGCAAGAATTGCGCTTATATATTATAAGCGCAATCATTTAGATATTCAAGACTTTTTTAATTCGCGTCCAAATTTCATCTTTATCGCCCCATGCATCTACATGAGTAACCAATCCTTTTTCTTCATAGAAGCCAATGACTGGTTCGGTATTCTTTGCATATTCATCCAAACGCGTCTTTAATGATTCTTCATTATCATCTTTTCGTTGTGTCAGAGCGGTTCCATCATGATCACAAACGCCATCGACTTTTGGCGGGTTTGAGTAGATATTGTAAATTTCGCCACATTTTGGACAACTACGACGACCTGTGATACGACGTGTCAATTCTTCAAATGGCACATCCATGACCAAAACCGATTCAACCGCAAGGTCAGTCCCTTTGGTCATTGCTTCAAATGCTTTTGCCTGATCGATCGTACGAGGATATCCATCCAATAGATATCCATTCTTTTTATCCGTAAGATTTTCTAAATAGTCTTTGACCATTTTATTTGTGACAGAATCCGGAACTAATTTTCCTTGTTCTGTGTATGACTTAGCTTCCAATCCTAGGGGCGTTCCTTTCGAGATATTCTCACGGAAGATGTCACCTGTAGAAATGTGATTTAAATTTAATTCTTCGCGAAGCAAACGAGAGAATGTTCCTTTACCAGCTCCCGGTGCTCCCATAATCAACATATTCATTGTTCTACTCCTACTACTTGTATTTAGTCTTGATAATATTTTTTGTACGATTTTTGTGTAATCAAACCTTGAACTTGTCGTACTGTTTCAATCGCAACACCGACAACGATGATCAATCCCGTACCACCCAAAGCCATGCTGGATGGCATTTCTGGCCAAAGGATTGGCATGAGATGTGGCATGACCGAAATAACGGCCAAAGCAATGGATCCAAAAACAGTGATACGAGTCAAAATATGATTCACATAGGTTTTCGTTTCAGTGCCCGGACGTACATTCGGAATGTATGCACCCGATTTTCCAAGGTTTTCTGCTAATTTTTCTGGATCTACTTGCATCTTCGTATAGAAGAAGGTAAAGAAGATGATCAATACAACGTAAATCACAAGCGAATACCATGTACTTAATCCTAACCAATCCTGTACGGCATTCACAAAATCGGTCTTATCTAAAAAGGTGGCAATTTGTAGCGGTGCCATCATCAAAGAAGAAGCAAAGATGACTGGAATAACGCTTGCAGAATTGACTTTTAATGGTAAATAGTTTGAATCACTACGCTTGCTTAATTCAATGGAACTCGATGTATATTGAATAGGAATACGTCGTTCCGCCGTATTGATCAACGTGACAAAAATGATGATCAATAAATAAACAACGACATAGCCTACAAACAACCAAACCCCATTTTTTGTATTGGCACCAATCAAAGATTGCCAAGCAGAACTAAATTGACGAGGCATACGCCCAACGATACCTGCCATGATGACCATGGAGATACCATTACCAATACCTTTTAAAGAAATTTGGTCGCCAATCCAAACGAGGAATAAAGAACCGGCAGTAAAAATGGTCGATATATATAAAACTTTACTTAGTGTTACTCCGCCAACGATCAATGTGGTATATGTTTTCGAAAAACCATAAACCAAAGATATCGATTGGACAAATGCAAAGATAACAGCTAAATAACGAGTATATTTATCGATTTTCTTACGTCCTTGCGCACCACTTTTCGATAACTCTGTTAAAGATGGAATGACATCCATGCTCAGCAGCTGCATGATGATCGAAGCTGTGATATAGGGTGTTACACCAAGTGCGAAGATGGAGAATTGATCCAATCCACCACCACCCAAAAGGTTGATCATTTCAAATAAAGAGTTATTTTGTATACCAGCCATTAAATCTGCTGTATTGACATCAGGAATTGTAATGGTTGATCCGAATCGATACACAAAGAAGGCAAAGAGCGTAAACAAAATTCGATTACGAATATCTTTGTTTACTATCATTGCCTTAATGCTTCTAAACATTTTTAGATAACCTCAGCCGTTCCGCCTGCTTTTTCGATTGCTTCTTTAGCTGATGTTGAGAACTTAGCAGCTTGCACTGTCAATTTCTTCGTCAATTCACCATTACCTAAAATCTTCAATCCAGATAATTCTTTTTTGATAACTTTGTCTTCCAATAACAAAGCGGCATTGACAACGGTTCCATCATCGTATTTATTTAAAGTTTCAACATTAACGATCGCATATTCTTTACGATTGAAATTGGTGAAACCACGTTTAGGAAGACGTCGAGCTAATGTTGTTTGGCCACCTTCGAAACCTAAACGAACACCTCCGCCACTTCTTGATTTTTGACCTTTTTGACCACGTCCAGAAGTTTTACCATTGCCACTTCCTGGACCACGTCCCACACGGTTACGCTTGGAACGATGGCCATTTGATTTCATTTCTTCTAATTTCATTTGTACATCCTCCTAATTAACCGCGAATTTCGCTAACTTTCTTACCACGAATAGCTGCTACTTCTTCTACCGTGCGTAAGCTTTTCAAACCCTCAACCGTGGCACGAACCACATTGATTTTGGTACGAGAACCTAAGCATTTTGTGACAACATCACTAATACCTGCCAATTCCATGACAGCACGCGTTGCACCACCAGCAATAACACCAGTACCATCAGCAGCTGGATGCATAAAGACTTCTCCAGCACCGAATTTACCAGTTACAGCATGTGGAATTGTGTTGTTGATAACAGGGACAGTGAATACGTTCTTACGCGCATTTTCACTCGCCTTACGAATGGCATCAGGTACTTCGTTAGCTTTTCCAGTACCCATGCCAACACGACCATTGTGATCGCCCACAACAACCAAAGCAGCAAAGCGGAAACGACGTCCACCCTTAACAACTTTTGTTACACGGTTAATTTGAACAACTTGTTCTTCAAATTCATCGTGGTCTCTTCTTGGTTTTCTATTCATTGCCATGGTGTGACCTCCTAAAATTCCAAGCCTGCTTCACGAGCGGCTTCGGCTAATGCTTTAACACGACCTGTGTAAACATATCCACCACGGTCGAATACAACATGTTTGATTCCTTTTTCTTGGGCACGCTTTGCAATTTCAGCTCCAACTTGACGAGCTGCCTCCACGTTACCACCATTTTCTAATTTCATTTGTACACTGGAAGCACTAACCAATGTTGTGGCATTCACATCATCGATCACTTGCACTTCAATGTTTGCGTTACTTCTGAAAACATTCAAGCGTGGGCATTCAGGAGTTCCGCTAATTTTTGTACGTACACGTTTATGACGACGAATACGTTCTGCATTACGTGATTTTTTATTGACCATTTGTATTTATCTCCTTTCCCACTACTTACCAGCTGTTTTACCTTCCTTACGACGGATATGTTCTCCTTTATAACGGATACCTTTACCCTTGTAAGGTTCTGGTTTACGAGCAGCACGAACTTCCGCAGCAAATTCACCAACTTGTTGCTTATCGATTCCTTCAACTTTGATTTCCGTAGCACTTCCACAAGTACAAGTAATTCCTTCTGGAATATCGATCAATACTTTATGAGAGTAACCAATTTGCATTTCCAATTGTTTACCTTTAACAGCAGCACGGAATCCAATACCAACTAATTCTAAATCTTTGGTGAAACCTTCAGAAACTCCAACAACCATATTGTGCAATAAAGCACGAGTGGTTCCGTGTAATTGCTTAGTGCGTTTTTCATCATTTGGACGCTTTACAGTGACTACACCATCTTCGACTTGAATATCCATCAAATCCGAGAATGTACGAGTTAAAGTTCCCTTAGGTCCTTTAACAGTCACCTCATTCCCTTGGGCAACATCAACAGTTACTTTTTCAGGAATGGTAATCAGTTTATTCCCGATACGTGACATTTATTTTCCTCCTATTGTCTTACCATACATAAGCAAGAACTTCGCCACCAACGTGTTGTTTTCTTGCTTCACGATCTGTCATGACACCATTACTTGTTGAGATAATGGCAATTCCTAATCCGTTCAATACACGAGGCAATTCATCTGCATGTGCATAGACGCGAAGACCAGGTTTTGAAATACGACGAAGACCTGTGATGACACGTTGTTTATCTTCGGTATATTTCAACGTAATTGTTAATTCTTTGAATTGTCCATCTCCTTCGACTGCATAGTCTGTGATGAAACCTTCTTCTTTTAAGATCTTAGCAATTGCTTTCTTTTCTTTTGATACAGGCATGCTTACAACATCATGCTTTTGAACCAAAGCATTACGAATTCTTGTTAGCATATCTGCAATTGGATCTGTCATGTTCATTGCAATTTGCCTCCTTACCAGCTAGCCTTCTTCACACCAGGAATTTGACCTTGGTAAGCCAATTCTCTGAAGCAAATACGACATACTTTATATTTTCTTAATACGGCATGTGGACGTCCACAACGTTCGCAACGAGTATATTCACGAACTTTAAATTTTTGAGGACGTTGTTGTTTATTGATCATTGCTTTTTTAGCCATTTCATCATCCTCCTACTTCTTAAAAGGCATTCCCATACCTTTTAATAATGCCTTTGATTCTTCATTGGTATTGGCTGTTGTAACAATGACAACATCCATACCACGTGTACGATTCACTTTATCAAAATCAATTTCAGGGAAGATAATTTGTTCTTTGATACCCAATGTATAGTTTCCACGACCATCAAAACTTGTATCGCTTACACCACGGAAGTCACGAACACGAGGCAAAGAAATATTGAATAACTTATCTAAGAATTCATACATCTTTTCGGAACGTAAAGTAACTTTGCATCCAATTGGCATACCTTCACGCAGCTTAAAGTTCGCAATGGATTTTTTCGCCTTAGTAACAACAGGTGCTTGTCCAGTGATGGCTGCTAATTCTTCAACAGCTTCATCTAAATATTTTGAATTGGCAATGGCATCACCAACACCAATATTAACGACTACTTTTTCAATCTTAGGAACTTCCATGATTGAAGAATAGTTAAAATCTTTCATCATCTGAGGGACAACTTCATTTGTATATTTTTCATATAAACGATTCATAGATACCCTCCTACTTTACTTCCGCGCCAGTTTTCTTATAGACGCGAACTTTCTTTCCATCTTTTTCTTCCATGCGAATACGACTAGCTACTTTCTCTTTTTCATCGTAAAGCATGACATTGGAAACATGGATCTTTGCTTCCTTCTCAATAATTCCACCTTCAGGATCTTGTTGGGTTGGACGCACATGTTTTTTAACCATATTAACACCTTCCACGATGACTTTATCTTCTTTTGGGAAGGCCTGTGTTACTTTTCCGATTGTGCCTTTGTAAGCACCTGTAATGACCTTAACTGTATCACCTTTTTTAATTCTCACTGGGCACACCTCCTATAGTACTTCCGGCGCTAAGGATACGATTTTCATATATCCAGCATCACGCAATTCACGAGCAACTGGTCCAAAGATACGTGTTCCCTTTGGCGTCTTATCGGCATTAATAATGACTAATGCGTTATCATCAAAGCGAATGTATGTTCCATTTTCACGGCGTACGCCATATTTAGAACGTACGATAACACCCTTTACAACATCACCTTTTTTAACGGATCCACCAGGAGTAGCCTGTTTAACAGTACCTACAACGACGTCACCGATATTTGCTGTTTTTCTAACGCTTCCGCCAAGACAACGGATAACTAATACTTCTCTAGCTCCCGTATTATCAGCGACGCGTAGACGACTTTCATTTTGAATCATAGTTTCGTCTCCTCCTGATATTAAACACGAGCTTTTTCAACGATCTTCACTAAACGGTAACGTTTTGTAGCGGATAATGGACGCGTTTCCATAATTTCTACAATGTCGCCAATGGAAGCTTCATTGTTCTCGTCGTGTGCTTTCAATTTTTTAGAGTATTCTACACGCTTTCCATACAATGGATGCGTTTTCTTTGTTTCAACTTTTACCGTGATGGTCTTATCCATTTTATCGGATACGACACGTCCACGATAAACCTTACGTGCATTTCTTTCCATTCAAAGATCCTCCCTATTCTTGACCTGCATTGGCACGCTCTGTCAATACAGTCTTGATTCGAGCGATGTCTTTCTTAACAGTTTTCAAACGAGCAGTGTTTTCTAACTGACCAGTAGCTTGCTGGAAACGAAGATTGAATAATTCATCTTTGAGTGTACTAATTTGTGCTTGTAATTCTTCATTCGTTTTTTCGCGAATTTCTTTAGCTAACATTATTTCACTTCTCCTTTTCTAACAAAACGAGTTTTAACCGGTAACTTGTGGGCTGCTAAACGAAGTGCTTCACGTGCTACTTCTTCAGGAACGCCACCAACTTCAAATAAAACTCGACCAGGTTGAACAACGGCTACCCATCCTTCAGGAGCACCTTTACCAGAACCCATACGTACTTCAAGAGGTTTCTTTGTACGAGCCATATGAGGGAAGATACGAATATATACATCTCCACCACGCTTCATATAACGAGTCATGGCAACACGGGCTGCCTCGATTTGACGGTTACTTACATAGTTACCACTTTCAGCAACTAATCCATATTCTCCAAAGTCAATCGAACGTCCAGCTTTGCTACGACCTTCGTAACTTAGACGATGGGGACGACGATACTTTGTTCTTTTAGGCATCAACATTATTCGTTACCTCCTTTTTCAGCAGGTGCAGCTTCTTGTTTTGGTGCACGATTTTGAGGACGTTTATTGTTGAAGTTTTTATTACGACGACGACGAGGACGTTGCTTAGGAGCTTCTGGTTCTTTGACCATTTCACCAGGTAAAACTTCACCACGGCAGATCCATACTTTTACACCAACTTTACCATATTGAGTGGCTGCTTCTTCAATCGCATAATCGATATCACTACGAAGTGTATGAAGAGGAACAACACCTTCTGCATATCCTTCTGTACGAGCCATATCGGCACCACCTAAACGACCAGATACGCTTGTTTTAATACCTTTGGCACCAGCACGCATGGTATTTTGGATGGCTTTTTTCTGGGTAGCACGGAAACTACGACGAGCTTCCAATTGATCGGCGATCCAACGAGCGACTAAACGTGCATCCAAGTTTGGATTGGCAACTTCTACAACATTGATTTGTACATATTTTGCAGAAGTCATTTTTTCGATTTGTTTCTTTAATCCTTCAATGGATTTACCTTCCGCACCAATGACAACACCAGGATGTCCAGTACGAACAATGATCACCAAACGATTTTTGCTGCGTTCAATTTCAATACGCGAAATTTGAGGATCTGCTTTACGACGATCCACAGCTTTATCGGCTAATTTCTTATAGTATTCTTCGATATGTTCACGGATCTTCACATCTTCCATCAATGTGTCACCGAATTTTTTATCGTCTGCATACCATCTTGATTGCCAGTCGCGAATCACGCCAACTCGCATTCCAATAGGATTTACTTTTTGTCCCATAGTTGTCCTCCTATTCCTTTTCAGCCACGACAACTGTAATGTGGCTAGTACGTTTATGAATAGCACTTGCACTACCTTTTGCACGAGGCATATAGCGCTTCATCGTGATTCCTTCATTGGCATAGCATTCTTTGACATAAAGATTGCTTTCATCTAAATCTTCGTTATTTACCGCATTCGCAATGGCAGAATGTAATACTTTGCCGACAAGATATCCACCTTTGTTTGGTGTAAACTTGCAAATTGCTTCGGCTTCTTCTACGTCTTTTCCACGAATCAAATTTAAGACAAGTCTTACTTTTCGAGGCTGAACACGTAGAGTTTTTGCAGTTGCTTTGACTTCCATCGTTTTTCCTCCTCTTACGCCTTCTTGTCATCACCGGAAGTATGTCCAGTGAATTTACGAGTTGGCACAAATTCACCTAATTTATGCCCAACCATATCTTCTGTAACGTATACAGGAACATGTTCCTTACCGTTATAAACCGCAAATGTATGTTCAACAAATGAAGGGAAAATTGTGGAACGACGACTCCAAGTCTTGATGACTTCTTTCTTTCCGCTTTCATTTAATGCTTCAACTTTTTTCATCAAATGATCATCAACGAAAGGTCCTTTTTTCAAACTACGACTCATTTCTCATTTCCTCCTTTTCCTACTTAGCATTACGACGGCGAATGATCAACTTGTCGCTTGCCTTCTTCGTCTTACGTGTTTTCACACCAAGAGCTTTCTTGCCCCAAGGCGTCATAGGTGACTTACGTCCAATTGGCGCACGTCCTTCACCACCACCATGAGGGTGATCATTAGGGTTCATAACTGAACCACGAACAGTAGGTCGAATGCCTCGCCAACGATTACGTCCAGCTTTACCATAGTTAACCAAGCTATAATCGCCATTACCCACTGTACCAACAGTAGCACGACATTCGCCTAATACACGACGCATCTCTCCAGATGTCAATCGTAAAATGACATATTTATCTTCTACACCCAAAATTTGAGCAGAAGCACCAGCACTACGTGCCATTTGTCCACCTTTACCAGGTTTTAATTCTACATTGTGTACGATCGTACCTTCTGGCATGTTGCGCATTTCCATGGCATTTCCCACTTTAATGTCGACTTCTTTACCAGAAACAACTTTCATTCCTACTTCCAATCCAGCAGGAGCGATGATGTAACGTTTTTCACCATCGGCATATGTCAACAAAGCGATATTTGCCGAACGGTTTGGATCATATTCGATCGTGGATACCTTTGCAGGAATATCATCTTTATTACGTTTAAAATCAATAATACGGTATGCTTTCTTATGTCCAGCACCTTGATGACGAGTTGTGATTCGTCCTGTGTTATTACGTCCACCCTTGCTCTTTTTAGGGGCTAACAAGCTCTTTTCAGGTTTTGTTGCTGTCAACTCTTCTTTTGTTAAGCTTGTCATGCCACGACGAGCAGGTGTCGTAGGTTTATACTTCTTAATAGGCATAAACTATATTTTCCTCCTTATCGCAATATTTATTCAGGAAATAGCGTCTTCTCCCTGATTATTCTTCACCAAACAAATCGATAGAATCGCCTTCGGCTAATTTAACGATTGCTCGATGACTCGCTTGGGTCTTACCCATATAGCGTCCAACACGACGTGGTTTAGATTTCGTGTTTAACATATTTACTTTAACAACTTTCACGTTGAATGCTTTTTCCACTGCGTTGCGAACTTCAATCTTGTTCACACCCTTAGCAACTTCAAAAGTGACTTTGTTGTCTTCAGCCATCAACTTCATGCTTTTTTCAGTGATAACTGGGCGAAAAATGACATCTCTATAGTCTTTCATTATGCCAAAGCCTCCTCAACTTCTTTTACAGCAGCGGCTGTCATAATAACTTTGTTTGCTTTGACAAGATCAAATACATTGATCAAATCACTACGTAACATTTTTGCTTCTGGAATATTACGGCTTGATAAATAAGCATTGTTGGTATCTTCCGTTTTACCAACTACGAACAAAGTCTTCTTTGGTGCATCAATAGCTTCCATGATGCCAATAAATGTTTTTGTCTTAGGAGCATCTACATTCAATTGATCGATGACTGCAAATGCTGTATCTGCAACTTTTTCACTCAATACCGAACGCAATGCTAGATTACGAACTTTTTTATTGACACGATAGTGATAATCACGTGGAACAGCGCCAAATACAGTTCCTCCACCACGGAATTGTGGCGCACGAATAGTACCTTGACGAGCACGTCCTGTTCCTTTTTGACGGTATGGCTTACGTCCACCACCGCTTACTTCAGAACGTCCTTTTGTTTTGGCAGTACCTTGACGCTTACCAGCAGCTTGCATAACTAATACGTCATAGATACATTGTTGATTGGGTTCGATTCCAAATACAACGTCGTTTAATTCCATGGAATCAACGACAGCTCCGGTCTGGTTAATTACATCGATCTTAGCCATTATTGAGCCTCCTTACTGCTATAGTCAACCAAAGTTACTGGTTCGCTATTTCCTTTTGAAGTCTTCGCCGTACGAATCATAACGAATCCTTTCTTAGGTCCTGGCACGTTTCCTTTGATCAATACATAGTTGTTTTCAACATCTACTTTAATTACGGTCAAGTTTTGGTTCGTTGTACGATAACCACCTTCATGACCAGCCATGACAGTACCCTTCATGATACGTCCTTGGCGAGAAGTAATACCATTTGTAGCCAATGAACCAATGTGACGAATGTTCTTGGATCCACCATGACTACGAGGTCCTTGATGTGCATTGTTACGCACGATCGTACCTTGGTATCCTTTACCCTTGCTTGTTCCGATCACATCAACTGTTTCACCAGCTTCGAAGATATCGGCCTTTACAAGATCGCCAACTTTTACATCTAATTCACAATCACGTACTTCACGGATGAAGCGTTTAGGACTTGTGTTTGCTTTGGCACAATGTCCAACAATTGCTTTTGTTGTATTCTTTTCTTTGACTTCGTCAAAACCTAACTGTACGGCATTGTAACCGTCAGTTTCTACTGTCTTCACCTGAAGAACAACATTTGGTGTAGTTTCTACTACAGTTACGGGAATTAATGTACCGTCTTGCGTGAAGACTTGCGTCATTCCTAATTTTCTTCCTAATAGTCCTTTCATTCTCAGACACCTCCATTAAAGTTTAATTTCGATGTCGACACCACTAGGAAGGTCTAATCGTTGTAACGAATCAATCGTTTCCTTTGATGGTGCAACAATCTCAATCAAACGCTTATGCGTACGAATTTCAAACTGTTCACGTGAATATTTGTATTTATGAACAGCACGTAAAATTGTTACAACTTGTTTTTCCGTTGGTAGCGGAACGGGACCAACTACTTTTTTAGCTCCGTGTTTTGTCGCTGCTTCGACAATTTTCTTAGCACTGTCATCAAGGATGCGGTGCTCATACGCCTTAAGGCGAATTCTCATTGTGTTGTTTGCCATGTTAACTCCTTTCGTTTATTCTAGATAAACATGCTCCATGCGAATTACCTGACACCACCCATGACAACGCTTTTCAGTGGGTCAGCAACCTCGCACTTCTTCGCAGTGCGGTATGATATTACCATGTTTCATGGAGGGATGCAACCTCTTTTTTTAGAAAAAAAGGCGTTAAAAAAAGCGCATATTGCGCTAAAAACTCTGAAAGATCTTTTCTAGTTTTTTCTTTTGGATCACAAACGAAATGAATAAGAGGATCAGACTGAAATCAAAGACAGGTGGAAACAAGAATTTCAATAAGACACATAATACAAATGAAGCCCCATCAATCATCTGATACCATCGTTTCGTATCCACATATTGATCGATCAAACGATATTTGATATGTAGATTTCGCACCAAGAGTACCAAAGCAATGGCACCTACGATCGCATCCACACTGAAATTGACCACAAAGGATCGTGTGATCACAGCGCGTAAGAAGAATAAAAACAAGGTAGCCATCATCACGATCACAATGCTCGCAATCGTAAATTTATTTTGATCATCATGAACCCTTTGTTCTTTGATCTTTTGATACGCATCCGTACGCATCCATGATCTGATTTCCTTTTGTCGATTTGCTTTCCGTTGCATATGCGGATGTTCAATATAATATTGCACCAACATATTCTTTTGTGCATTGGGGATACGCATCCCATCGATCGTATCCAAAAGCTTGCGACTTTCGGTATTCCAATCAACGGATAAGGATGGATCCAACCACTTCCATTCCCTACTCATCAAATGTCACAGTATCTGCTTCTTCAATCATTAAATTGGCATTGAAGAATGCCTGCAAAGCATCGATCGCATAGCTTGTATCCTCTATACCAGCTGTTTCATAACTGGAATGCATGGCTAGTTGTGGCAAGCCAATATCAACGGCATGCACGCTCACTTGGGTATTGGATAAATTACCCAATGTCGATCCCCCAGCCATGTCACTGCGATTCGCAAAAGTTTGTACAGGGATATCCTGCTCTTTACATAGGTATGTAAACAAAGCACGACTAAAGGCATCGGTCGTATATTTCTGGTTGGCTGCTTCCTTGATCACGGGACCTTTATTCATCATCGCATAATTCACGGCATCGGACTTATCTCCATGATTTGGATGAACCGCATGCGCATTATCACAACTTACTAAGAAAGACTTAGAAACGGCTTGATAATAGGCATCGGCATCTTTGCCTAAAGCACTATTGATACGCGTCAAGACATCATGTAAGAACGTCGACATAGCGCCTTGCTTGGTATTGGAACCGACTTCTTCGTTATCAAAGCAACAATATACATTGATACCGTGTACATTATGGGCATGAATAAATCCTTGCAAGGAAACAAAAGCACATTGTAGATCATCTAATTTTGGCGACGAAATAAATTCATCTTGATAGCCCCAGACCACTGGTTTTTGACGATTCACCAAAAATAAGTCTTTCGCTAAAATTTGCGAAGGTTTCACTCCCAATTCCTTGGCAATCATTTCATCAAAAGCTCCTTTTTTCAAGGCACCGGTTGAAAACAGTGGACATAGATCGGTCTTATGATTAAAAGCATATCCTTGATTGATGTCACGATTCATATGGATTGCTAAACTCGGAATCAATAATATATCTTTATCTATATATAATAGTTTCGATTCCATGGCATGTCCCTTTTGAACCAAGACACGACCGGCTACGCTCAATGGACGATCTAGCCAAGTATAATCGATCATTCCGCCATAGCCTTCAACATCCAAGCGAAGATATTCATTGGGCCCACTCAGTTCGGGTACACTTTTTACTTTGAACGTTGGCGAATCGGAATGTGCAGCACTCATTTGAAAATGATAATTGTCAAGTTCTTGACCAATTGTAAAGGCAATAATGCTCGAATGATTGCGAGTTGTATAATATTTACCACCTTTTTCCAATGTCCAAGATCGACCTTCTGCTAGATACATAAATCCCTCATTTTCCAGATCCGTACGAATGGTTTGGATCGTATGGAACATGCTTGGACTTGATTGAATAAAATCAAATAATTGTTGTGAAATTTCCATGTATATTTTCCTCCTAAAAAAGAGAAACCTCTCGGTTTCTCTTGTACGGGCTTATGCCGCTTCTTGATCTTGACGTTTGCGAATCATTGGCAAGATCACACCTAGAGCAACCAATACCACTGGCGTGATCACGTTCAAAGCCATGGTCTTGGCATCTGGAGAGTACATTCCCATGATACAGCAAACAAGCGTTAAAATGAAGCAGAACCATCCAAAGAAAGCCGCCGCTCCTTGGCTTTTCACAAAGCGATATGAGCGTGGGAACTTTTCGCTCTTGCGACGCAACATGATGTATGCAAAGAATACCCATAAATAACGGAATGGCATACATACAGAATTCAATTTATTTAATTGAGCTAATACACCAGCAGCGCCTGGCATAGCGATTTGTACCAAGATAATTGCACCCGACAGGATCACAACCATCCAAATACCATTGATATATGCGCCATATTTGTTTTGTTTCAACAATTGTTTTGGAACATATTGACGAGCATTTTTATCATCCAACAACATACGCAATGGCGCATCAATGCTGACAACCAATGTAGAGAATTGACCAATGGCATTGCATGCAGCATAGATCATCATCAAAGCGTTGCCAATACCATAATATTGTCCAAGTTTTTCGAATGCCCAATAAGAACCATTGGCAATATAAGCCGTTTGACTATCTGCAGAAGCAAATACAACTTTTGGATCAAACATCATACCCATCGCAATGGTACCAAAGATAGCACAAACCATGACCATCACAGCCGCAAAGATCATGCTCTTAGGGAATTCTTTCGAGGCATCGCCTTCCATCTTATTGACATAAGGGGAAATTTTTTCAATTCCACCTACCGCAAAAACCAAGATTGATAAGTTGGTAAAGTACGTCAAATCAAAGGTAGGAATGAGTTTGTGTAAGCTAAAATCCAAATGGACATAACCGCCACCTGGATTGATGGCCGGTGCTGCAAACATCAAGATGATGTATAGGATACTCATCACAAACATACTACTTCCGGCAAGCGTTGCTAATTTTTTCAATGGGTTCAAACCACGACTGGCAACCCAACAGAAGAATAAGAATACCGCTAAGGTAGCCAATTGCACGTATCGAGTTGGGAAGGTATCGTAGGTTTCCGCATTTTGGAAGATCATCCAACTCAATGCTTTCAAACCGCCAGAACCTTTGGATGCGATGTACGTAACGTGACATGCCCAATAGGTCCAACCTGCATAATACGCTAATTTTGAACCGGTGGTTTCCTGTACCCAGGAAGTGACACCTCCACCAAGGTCTTTGAAGGCAGATCCCAATTCACCAACCATCAAAGCATACGGAACAAAGTACAACAAGAACATCCAAATCCATGAAAAAATGACTTGGGTCCCGTTGAAGTACATGTAGCCATTGGCAACATTTCCAAATCCCCAAAGAGTGGAAAAGCACATGAAGGCAAGCATGTACCATTTGATTTTCTTTTCAGAATCCATGATAAATGATAATACTCCTTTTCTCTTCCTTCTTGTCCACCCAAGCATTGTGTTTGCCCGTCAATAATCAACACCTGTTCGCTTGGTGTGTTCAAGTAACGAGTTTATTATTTCATATGTAAAATGATATTTCTACTTTCATTTATTTGAGTGATTTTTTCCTTTTGTTTACACTATTTTCATTTTCCCCTATGTAAGCCCATATTTATAGACTTTTTACTGTACGAAAGTGCTCTTTAGGATACTAAAATACTTCATTTTTTTAGACAAATAAATTAAATTATTGTTCATTTTTTTGCACAAAATCACGATTCTATCGGTATTTTCTTACGTATTTATGTTTAATATATTGAATTTTCAGAAAGAAAACAAAAAAAAGGAGATCCTCAGATCTCCTTAGATTGGTTCAAAATTAACCTAAGATTTCAGTGACGTTTCCGGCACCAACTGTATGTCCACCTTCACGAATAGAGAAACGAGTTCCGTTTTCCAAAGCGATTGGGGCGATCAATTCTACATACATTTCAACGTTGTCACCAGGCATTACCATGTCTGTTCCTTCTGGAAGAGTGATAACACCAGTTACGTCAGTTGTACGGAAATAGAATTGAGGACGATAGTTCGATACGAATGGTGTATGACGTCCACCTTCATCTTTTGTCAATACATATACTTGTGCTTTAAATTTTGTATGTGGATGAACAGATCCTGGAGCAGCTAATACTTGTCCACGTTGGATTTGATCACGTGCGATACCACGAAGCAATGCACCGATGTTATCTCCGGCTTCTGCAACGTCCAAAGTCTTGTGGAACATTTCCAAACCAGTAATAACTGTTTTTTGAGTTGGTTTGATACCAACGATTTCAACTTCGTCGTTCAAATGCGCTTGTCCACGTTCAACACGTCCTGTAGCAACAGTACCACGACCAGAAATTGTCATTACATCTTCGACAGCCATCAAGAATGGTTTATCGATATCACGTACTGGATCTGGAATCCAAGTATCTACAGCATCCATCAAATCTAAGATAGATTGTTCAGCAGCTGGATCGCCTTCCAATGCTTTCAATGCAGATCCACGGATGATTGGAGTGTTATCTCCATCAAATCCATATTCGTTCAACAATTCACGAACTTCCATTTCAACAAGGTCGATCAATTCTTCATCATCAACCATGTCGCATTTGTTCAAATAAACAACAATGTAAGGTACACCTACCTGACGAGCCAATAAGATGTGCTCACGAGTTTGAGGCATAGGACCATCAGAAGCAGCTACTACTAAGATTGCACCATCCATTTGGGCAGCTCCTGTGATCATGTTCTTTACATAGTCGGCGTGACCTGGACAGTCAACGTGTGCATAGTGACGTTTTGCAGTTTGATACTCAACATGTGCCGTATTGATCGTGATTCCACGTTCTTTTTCTTCTGGAGCACCATCAATTTCATCATATGCTTCAGCTTTTGCCATACCTTTTTTTGCCAAAACACTTGTGATGGCAGCAGTCAAAGTTGTTTTACCATGGTCAACGTGACCGATAGTTCCAATATTAACATGGACTTTACTTCTGTCAAATTTTTCCTTAGCCATTTTGCTAAATCCTCCTATTTTTTTATACTTTATATCGAATTAATTGTAATTCAAGTGGGTTTGAAAAGCAACTAGTTTTCACTAGAGTTCTCTTCAATGATCTTCTTCGAAATGCTCTTTGGAACTTCTTCATAATGATCAAATTTCATAGAGAAGTTTCCACGACCTTGTGTAAAGCTACGCAAGTCAGTAACATAACCAAACATTTCAGCTAATGGAACCATAGCTCGTACGATTGTAGCATTTCCACGTTCTTCTTGATCCGTAATGGATCCACGACGACTGGAAACATCACCCATTACACTACCCAAGTATTCACTAGGTGCTGTAATTTCTACAAACATGATTGGTTCCAACAATACAGGATCACATTTTTTGGCAGCTTCACGCAATGCAAAACTTGCAGCGATCTTGTATGCCATTTCACTGGAATCGACATCATGATACGATCCATCAAACAAAGTGGCTTTGATATCAATAACTGGATAGCCAGCAATCATACCATTTTGTAAAGCATCTTCCAAACCTTCTTGCGTTGGTTTGATGTATTCACGAGGTACGCTACCACCAACGATGGCATCCACGAATTCAAATCCTTTCCCTTCATTTGGTTCAAATTTGATCCATACATGACCATATTGTCCACGTCCACCAGACTGACGAATGTATTTACCTTCACAGTCTGCTGCTTTACGAATGGTTTCACGATACGCAACTTGTGGTTTACCAATGTTTGCTTCTACTTTAAATTCACGACGCAAACGGTCAACGATGATATCCAAGTGCAACTCACCTACACCAGCAATAATGGTTTGTCCCGTTTCTTCGTTTGTATATGTTTTGAAAGTAGGGTCTTCTTCGGCCAATTTTTGTAAGCCCAAGCCCATCTTGTCTTGGTCTGCTTTGGTTTTTGGTTCCAAAGACATTTCGATCACTGGTTCTGGGAATTCCATGGATTCCAAGATCACTGGTGCATCTTCTGCACACAATGTATCACCAGTTGTCGTTACTTTCAGACCAACGGCAGCGGCAATATCACCAGCATACACTTCATCGATCTCGTGACGGGCATTGGCATGCATTTGTACGATACGACCAAAACGTTCTCGTTTGTCTTTGCTTGAATTTAATACATAGCTTCCTGCTTTTGCGGTACCGGAGTACACACGGAAGAAAGATAATTTTCCAACAAATGGATCGGCGGCAATCTTAAATGCCAATGCAGCAAATGGTTCTTTGTCGCTTGGATGACGTTGTACTGGATTACCATCTAGATCGGTACCATTGATCGAAGGTACATCCACTGGACTTGGCAAATAATCAACAACTGCATCCAATACTTCTTGAACACCTTTATTTTTATATGCAGATCCACATAATACAGGGAAGAAATCACCTTTACATACGGCAATTCGCAATACACGTTTGATTTCTTCGACGGATGGTTCTTCACCTTCCAATACTTGCATCATGAAATCTTCATCGTAGTCTGCTAAGTATTCCAATAACTTCGTACGATATTCTTCCATTTGATCTTTTAGATCATCAGGAACCGGACCTTCTGTTACGATACGTCCATAATCTCCTGAATAATGATAAGCAGTACGTTTGATGATATCAACGATACCTTCAAAATCGCTTTCTGCCCCAATTGGCAACTGAATAGGGCAAGATTTTGCACCTAAACGATCAATGATCGTGTTGCATGACATGATGAAATCGGCACCCGTAGCATCCATTTTATTAACAAATACGATACGAGGTACACCATATGTCGTTGCTTGACGCCAAACCGTTTCGGTTTGTGGTTCAACACCGGCTTTGGCATCCAATACAGTTACGGCTCCATCCAATACACGCAAAGAACGTTCTACTTCGACAGTGAAGTCTACGTGTCCTGGTGTATCGATGATATTGATACGACATTCATGACCAGTGCCATCTAATTTCTTCCAATGGCATGTTGTGGCAGCAGAAGTGATCGTAATACCACGCTCTTGTTCTTGCTCCATCCAGTCCATCGTACTCGCACCATCATGGGTCTCACCAATTTTATGGTTGACACCTGAATAATACAGGATACGTTCCGTGGTCGTCGTTTTACCAGCATCGATGTGAGCCATGATTCCGATATTACGAGTATCTTCCAAGGCATAATCTCTAGGCATATTGAGATGTCTCCTTTCCTACCAACGGTAGTGAGCAAATGCTTTATTTGCTTCAGCCATTCTATGGGTATCTTCACGTTTTTTTACGGAAGCACCAGTACCGTTGGATGCATCGATGATTTCTGCAGCCAGGCGCTGTTCCATAGTTTTTTCATTTCTTAAACGTGCATAATTTACGATCCAACGAAGACCCAAAGTTAAACGACGTTCGTCACTTACTTCAACAGGTACTTGGTAGTTGGCTCCACCTACACGTCTTACTTTCAATTCCAACTGAGGCATGACATTTTCCAACGCTTTTTCAAATACAGCCATTGGTTCTTCCCCAGTCTTAACTTTTACGATATCAAACGCATTGTACAAAATCGTTTGTGCAACTCCTTTTTTACCATCTAACATGATTTTGTTGATCAAACGAGTAACCAACTTGGAGTTATAAATAGGATCGACAAGTACATCACGTTTGGCAATGTGTCCTTTTCTAGGCATTTAGTTTCCTCCTCTCATGTTTGAATTAGTTTTTAGGTTTTTTCGTTCCATATAACGAACGACTTTGTTTACGATCAGTAACACCAGCACAGTCCAATGTACCACGAATAATATGGTAACGAACACCTGGCAAATCTTTGACACGTCCACCACGAATCAATACGACACTATGTTCCTGCAAGTTATGTCCAATTCCTGGAATATAAGCAGTAACTTCCATGCCGTTTGATAAACGAACACGGGCATATTTACGCAATGCAGAGTTTGGTTTCTTTGGTGTCATGGTACCAACACGAGTACAAACACCACGTTTTTGTGGGCTAGATACATTGGTTGATCTAGACTGCAATGAGTTGTAACCACGATTCAAAGCAGTTGACTTTGATTTAGCTTTGCTGGCCTTACGACCTTTACGAATCAACTGGTTGATTGTAGGCATAAGAACACTCCTTTCACTTCTTCACAAACACACACTTCCGGGTGTGTCTTTTCCATCCGTTAAATAAATGGGCATACCAATGCCCAAATTACGCATGCATTTATAATTTACTCATCTTTATAATATTTGTCAATTCTTTTTTGTATATTTCTTGTATAATGATTTTGAGGTGAAACAATGAAACATAAAATCGTATTTTTTGACATGGATGGCACCCTTTACCAAACCGAAAATGATATCGTTCAGCCTTCTACCATCGAGGCGATTCAAGAATTGCGCAAACGAGGATATATGGTATGCGCCGCAACAGGACGTCCCCTAAATCAAATGGACAGTATCCTCAAACATGTTCAATTTGATTACTATATCTTGATCAACGGTTCCTATATCTTGGATGGCGCTTTTGAAGAAGTAGATTCAAAACCCATTTCCACGCAAACAGTGAAAGATATCGTTGAATTTTGTGGTCAAAACGAATTGGGACTCATGTTCCATTTTGGCGATGCCACCTATATCTATAATAAATTTTATCCTATGTATGACTTCTGCAAATACTGCAATGTCTTAAATTCTTTATTTTATGATCCATCCCAATCGTATCATCGAAGACATCGTGCCTATAATGCGGTGATCTTGACCAGAGAGAAAAAAGAAATTGATGACTTTATGGCTGCCCATCCGGATCTAAGGGCCGACTTGATCAATGTGAAATCCGATGGCTTCATGTTTGATGTCTTCAATAGTGGTAATGATAAATCCGTTGGTATTGAATTGATGATGAAACATGTCAACTTCACATGGAAAGATACCATTGCGTTTGGTGATAGTACCAACGATATTCACATGCTGCAAAAAGCCGATATAGGTGTAGCCATGGGAAGTGCGACCGATTATGTCAAAAGCTTTGCGAATTTTTCAACAACCAGTGTTTATGACAATGGCATCTATAATGGTTTGAAAAAAATTCTGGATGATCAGGAAGAGTAAAATATGCGGTGGAATTCACCGCATATTTTTTATATAGGAAAGAAGAACTTATTTTTCACCAATTGGAACTTGATGGGCTGTGATTTCATACAATACCCATTCGGCAATATTGGTTGCATGATTGCCAATTCGCTCATAATACTTCGCAATCATCAATAGATCCAAAGCTCGACGATCGATGCCTTTTGTGGCCAGATCATTGTAGATCGTTTCAAAATATCCATCGATGATATCATCTTCATCGATCACTTGTTTAGCTAAAACACGATCATTATTTACAAAGGATTGAATCGCTTCGTCGACCATCTTGATAGCTTGTTTGACCATATCTCGTAGTGGTAATTGTTCAACCATTTCACTCAAATCGTTGTTCTTTTTGACAATGTCAGCAATATCATAGGCTTGATCACCAATTCGCTCCATATCCGTGACCATTTCTAGAGCACTGGAAACTTGACGAAGATCTTTCGCAACAGGTGCTTGCAACAACAATAAAGCAATGCATTGATTTTCGATTTCACGTTCACTATGATTGATTTTATTTTCTTTTTTACGAATGCCCTCGACAACATCTAGATCATTTTTGATCAATGCTTGGTACGTATCACGAATGATATCTTGGCAATCTTGGCCCATATCTATCAACGAAATATGTAGCTCTTTTAATTTTTTTTGGAATTCGTTTCGCATTTTATCCAAACCTTCCTGTGATATATCTTTCTGTTCGTTCATCTTGTGGATCCGCAAACAATTCAGGTGTAGATCCATATTCCACCATTTCCCCTAATAAGAAGAAAGCGGTCTTATCACTGATACGTGCTGCTTGTTGCATATTGTGCGTGACCATAACAATGGTATAATCCTTCTTCAATTCCACAGCTAAATCTTCGATCTTATTGGTTGAAATAGGATCCAATGCGCTGGTAGGCTCATCCATCAAGATGACTTTCGGTTGAACAGCTAACGTGCGAGCAATACACAAACGTTGTTGCTGTCCTCCTGATAATCCTAAAGCGCTTTTATTTAATCGATCTTTTAGTTCATCCCAAATAGCAGCTTGCCGCAAGGAACGTTCCACAATTTCATCCAGTTCTGCTTTTTTCTTGATACCAAAAATTCGTGGTCCATAGGCTACATTGTCATATACACTTTTGGGAAATGGGTTGGGTTGTTGGAATACCATGCCCACTTCATGTCGAAGTGAGATGCCATCCATATCTTTATAGATATCGACACCATCCATTTCAATTTTGCCATCGATCACACAATCTTCGACAAAATCATTCATCCGATTCAATGATTTCAAGAAAGTGGATTTACCACATCCAGAAGGACCGATAAAAGCAGTGATCTCATTGGCATAGATTTTCATATTAATATCTTTTAGAGCATGGAAATTACCATAATGTAGGTTAATATGCTCTACGTTAAATTTTACTTCACTCATAGACTATGCTTTATCTCCTTGATTCTTTGCTTGAATATGTCTAGACAATACGTTGGCGGCAATACTGAAGATCAATACCAAGATCATCAATACGGCCGATGCCAAGTTGGCTAGATCTGGATTTTGTCCATTGACCTGCAAGTTCCAAATTTGAATCGACAACGTTTCCGCAGGTCGGAACAATGATAATGGACTTGTCGGACTGGTAAAGCTCCAATTGCGCCAATTCAACATGCTTCCGGAACCGGCTGTATACAATAGAGCTGCTGCTTCACCAAAACCACGACCAGCTGCTAGAATGACACCGGTCATGATACGTGGTAGACAAGCAGGCAACAAAACATGGAATACCGATTGCCATTTAGTCGATCCCATACCCAATGCCCCCTGTAGATAACCAGCAGGTAAACCACGAATTGCATCTTCCGTTGTGGTCGTCAATAAAGGCAACGTCAAGATGGAAATGGATAAGGCACCAGCCAACAAACTCTTGCCCATTCCAAGGGTAACCAAGAAAACCAAATAGCCAAACAAACCAACAACAATGGATGGTAAAGAAGAAAGGGTTTCGATACACATGCGTAAGAACTTTGTAAAACGTCCTTGACGAGCATACATAGCTAAATAGATTCCGGCAAATATACCAATGGGTATCGAAACCAATAACGAAATAAATACCAGGTAGATGGTATTCCATAATTGGTTACCAATGGATCCGCTCATGGTAAATTGGAACATTTCTGGTGTCGCTCCCATAAAGCCACCAATAATAACTTTTCCAGCAAAGCCAAATAATAAGATAAAGAACATCGCAGCAATGATCGTAAAGATAACCGTTGCGATCTTATCCGCGCGTTTGGCACGTACAACTCTTTCGTTCATATTAGTCTTTTGCCTCCCTATTTATACGATGAATGATCCAAATAAATAACAACGAAATCAAGAACAACAATAAAGCCAATGTCCATAGTGCTGTTTTCAATTCGCCGCCTTCCATCGCATTTCCCATTTGGGCAGCAATTTCCGTCGTAATGGTTTTGGATCGAGACAACAACCCCTTTGGCATCGCAGTTGTTTGGCCAATGACCATAGCTACGGCCAAGGCTTCACCAAAAGCACGAGCTAGTCCCATGATGATCGATGAGATAATACCAGATTTCGCGGCTGGGACAATGACACGATAAATGGCTTGCCAACGGGTTGATCCTAGTCCATAGGCACCATCTCGATTGGTTTTGGGAACAGCCGCAATCGCATCACTAGCCATACTGGTGATCGTTGGGAAAATCATAACGGCTAACACGATACCGGCAGCTAAGATGGATTGTCCAACTTGCACATGGAAAACAGATTTAATAGCAGGTACCAATACGGTCAAACCCACCCAACCATAAACAACAGATGGGATACCTGCAAATATTTGTACAACAGGGCGGAAGAATTTTTCACCAAATTTTGGTGAGATCTCAGTCATGAAGATAGCGGATCCCAAAGAGAGTGGAGTGGCGATCAAAAGAGCTAAACCACAAGTTGCTAATGAACCACAAATGAAGATCAAAGCACCAACGGTTCCTCCGCCACCGGAGTTATCAACGGGTCCCCAATTGGTAGATCCAATAAATTCGGAAAGCGTATGTTTGAAAATCAGGAAAGTTCCACTGCCTTTATAAACAAGAAATGCCCCTATCACCAGGGTCAATCCAATGACGAACACTCCGCCAATCGTGGCAAGTCCTCGCCAGACATATTCTTTGGCAAACATTCCTTTTTGTTTCATATGAATGTCTCCTTTCAAAAATGAAGCGGGCTAGGCCCGCTCAATACTAATGATCTAAGCTTTTCATCTTGCTGACTACGCCATATCCAAGTTTTTCGGTTGTTTTAGCGAAGTCATCCGATACAATGTATTTAATGAATTCTCGATCTGCTTTTTTACCTTTTCCTTTGGTGTACATATGTTCGGTTGCCCAAACTTTCCAATCACCACTGTAAGTGTTTTCCAAAGTAGGTTCTACGCCATCAATCGATACAGTACTTACATCATTGTTGTCTACCAAATAACTTAAGGCAACATATCCAATGGCACCTTTTGTATCTGATACGTTTTTCAAAAGGACACCTGAATCATCGGTTTCCATAGATTGGTTTTCAGCTTCTGTGTTACCATCTAATGCATATTTTTCAAACGTTGCACGAGTTCCTGAAGAAGATGGACGAGTCACTAATACGATGGATTCATCCGGTCCGCCAACATCTTTCCAGTTTGTGATCTTTCCAGTGAAGATGTCGATCAATTGTTGTTTTGTCAAATTATCAATGCCACCTTCTTTTACATCTTTATTGACGATTGGTGCCATTGTAACAATAGCGACTTGATGGTCAGTCAACTCTTTGGCTTTGTCTGCGTCTAGTTTTTCTTCCGCAGCCACATCGGAGTTACCAATTGTAACGGTTCCTTCCGATACTTGTTTCAAACCTTCACCAGATCCACCAGCATCAACCGTGATCGATACGTTTGGATATTTTTCGATGAATTTATTGGCAGCCTCATCTACCAATGGTTTTAATGCAGATGAACCTGCGGCTGTAATTGTTCCTTCCAAATCACTTGAACTCGAAGAAGATGATGAACTTCCTCCACCACAACCAGTCAATAGACCAGCTGTCATTGCAGCAGCTAAAAATAATGAAGCTACTCTTTTCATACTGTTTTTTCCTCCCTGTTTATTTACATATTCATCCTACTCAATGACTGTCAAAGAAATATGACGGTTGTTTCAAAGATTTGTAAAGTTACACGCAAACGTTCTTTACGAAAAATATCGCCATGAAGGCATAAAAAAAAGCCCTTAAATAAAGGGCTTCGAAGTGTAAATGACTACTTAACTTCAACAGTTGCTCCAGCTTCAACCAATTTGTTTTTGATTTCTTCAGCTTCTTCTGGATCAATGTTTTCTTTAATTGCACTTGGAGCAGCATCAACCAATCCTAAACCAGTGATTTCACGTACAGCTTTGATGACTTTAACTTTTGTTTGTCCAATGTCAGTCAAAGTAACGGTTACTTCGCTTGGTCCTTCATCAGCAGCTTCAGCAGCAGCTGGTGCAGCAACAGCAGCAGCAGCGACAACACCAAATTTGTCTTCGATTGCTTTTACCAAGTCATTTAATTCTAAAATAGTAGCTTCTTCTAAGTAAGCTAAAATATCTTCTTGTGTCAATTTTGCCATGATTTTTTCCTCCTCATTATTCAGCAGCTGCTTCGGCTGGTGCTTCTTCAGCTGGTGTAGCAGATGCTTCTTCGGCAGCTGCTTCTTTGACAGTTCCATTTTCTTTTGCTTCTGCTAATGCCTTGACTGTCATAGCGAATTTGATAACTGGGGCATTTAATGTAGAAGCAAAGCGTGCCAACATACCTTCTTTGTTAGGTAATGAAGACAATTGTTTGATGACGTCTTCGTCAACCATTTTTCCGTCAACAATTCCCGTTTTCAAAACCAAGTTTTCGTGATCTTTCGCAAATTTTGCTAAAACACGAGCTGGTGCAACAGGATCTTTACCAAAAGCTAAGGCGTTTGGTCCGACTAAAGTTTTACTAAAATCATCATAACCTAATTTTTCAGCAGCACGACGAGATACGGCGTTTTTGCAAACTTCGAAATCTACATCTTCAGCACGTAAGTTACGACGAAGTTCAGTGGCTTCAGCAACGTTTAATCCACGATACTCAACCAAAACAATGGAGCTAGCTGCTTCCATCTTTTCAGCAAGAGCATTGACCTTGGCTTCTTTTTGAGCAAGTATTTCCTTGTTCATTTGGTCCACCTCTTCTTTCTTTATTGCCACAATATTCAAAGAAAAAGCCCGTACCAAAGCACGGGCTAAAAATGAGCATCATAAAACATATGCATCAACCCTAGGTAACATAATTAAGTCATTCGACCGTTACTGTCTTTGGAATATTGATAACAAGCGAATTTTAAATCGTTCTCTACAATTTGTCAACTATTATTCCATAACGATATGGATAGCTGGACCCATTGTAGAAGTCAATACACAATTACGCATATACGTACCCTTTACTGTAGAAGGACGCGCTTTGGCAATACGTGTATAAATAGCCTTGAAGTTTTCAACAATCTTTTCATCTTCAAAACTTACTTTACCAATCATGATGTTCAAATTGCCATCACGATCAACACGATAGGTTACTTTACCTTTTTTGATTTCATCAACGGCATTCGCAACATCCATCGTTACAGTACCACTCTTAGGGTTTGGCATTAATCCTTTAGGACCTAATACACGTCCCAAACGACCTAATTTACCCATCAAGTTTGGTGTAGCAACCAATACATCAAAATCAAACCAACCACCAGAAATTTTGTCGATCAGATCTTGTCCACCAACGAAGTCAGCTCCAGCATCTTGTGCTTCTTTTGCTTTGTCGCCTTCTGCAACAACCGCAACGGTTTGACTTTTTCCGGTTCCATTTGGTAAAACCAACGCACCACGGATCAATTGATCAGCATGACGAGGGTCTACATTTAAGTTAAAACATACTTCAACAGACTCATCCATTTTAGATGAAGCTGTTTGCTTTAATAAAGCAACTGCTTCTTCGATTGCATATTTTTTTGAAGAATCAACCAATTTAGCAGCTTCTTGATAACGTTTACTTCTCTTTGCCATATTGATTTATCCTCCTATTCAAATCCTTCAATCTTAATTCCCATATTACGTGCAGTACCTGCAACAATACGCATTGCAGCTTCTACATCATTGGCATTCAAATCTGGCATCTTGTATTCCGCAATTTCTTTCAATTGATCAACAGAAATGGTACCAGCAACTTGTTTCTGGTCTCCAGATGCTTTTTGAATGTTTGCAGCCTTTTTCAACATTTGAGCTGCCGGTGTTGTTTTGGTAACAAAATCAAAGCTCTTGTCTTCATATGCCGTAATTACGACAGGGACAATTTCGCCACGACGATCTTTTGTTGCATCATTGAATGCAGTACAGAACTGAGGCATGTTGATTCCAGCACTTGCCAAAGCAGGTCCTGGTTTTGCTTGTCCGGCCATGAATTGCAATTTGCAGATTTTTGCTACTTTTGCTTTCTTTTTTGCCATAAGACTTCCTCCTATTTTATGTCTTATGCAGTGGTCATAATGAGTGTTAGCATCACTCTGCCACGCATACTCACTAATAATAGGTGAATCCTTAAAAAAACGCAACTCTTTTTTTGATTTTTTACTTGCACGCCAAAAAAAGTCATGCTATAGTGTATTAGCACTTAAACATGGCACGTTGGAGAAACGGTTAACTCACATGCCTTTCACGCATGCATTCACGGGTTCGAATCCCGTACGTGTCACCATTGAAAAGATACGCACTTCGGTGCGTTTTTTTTATACAATAAGAGTAGGAGGTGACCATCATGATCTATGTGACGGGAGATATTCATGCTTGGATCGACATTAGCAAATTAAATCGATGTCCCGCAAAAGCCAATGACTATTTAATCATTTGTGGAGACTTTGGTTTGATCTGGGATCCTTTTTCTACCAAAGAAGAAGAGTACTGGTTGGAATGGTTGCATAAAAAACCTTGGACCACCTTGTTTGTCGATGGCAACCACGAAAACTTTGATCGCTTAGGCTCCTATCCCAAAGAAGAAAAATTTCAAGGAACCGTTCAACCCATTTATCCCGATATTTATCATTTATTACGCGGTGAGATCTATACCATTGAAAATCATACCATTTTTACTTTTGGTGGTGCTTTTAGTCATGATCGAGACTATCGCATCGAAGGCAAAAGCTGGTGGCCTCAAGAATTACCCACACAAAGAGAATGTCAACATGGACTTGATAATTTAAAAAAGTATGATGATATCGTTGATATCATCATCACCCATGACGCACCAAAAAAGGTTGCCTTGCGACATGGCTTTGATCGTGAAGCCATGGACAATGGCTATCCAGCCAATCGAGTCAATATATTGACCTATCTCGAACAAATCTATGAAACCATCACCTATCAACAATGGTATTGTGGTCATTATCACATCGATGAAGATGATTCTTCTTCTTTTCATTTTCTCTATCAAGATATCTACCCTATTCTATGTTAGAATAGGGTCATGTTTATTTATCTATTCGCACTTTTATTTCTTTTGCTTCTTATTGGCTTGATCAAAATTGGTTGGAAGATTTTTAAGTTCTTCCTCTATATTTGGCTCATTGTTTTCTTTTTCTCTCTATTTCTGTCGATTTTTTAGTTTGTGGTTGCATCTCCATTCGAACCGTGGTATTATGCTTGAGCACGGCACGTTGGAGAAACGGTTAACTCACATGCCTTTCACGCATGCATTCACGGGTTCGAATCCCGTACGTGTCACCATGAAAAAGATACGCACTTCGGTGCGTTTTTTTTATAGAAAAACAGACCGATGTGGTCTGTTTTTGTTTATGGGAATACGATCTTCATCTGTCCATCTTCATTCATTTCTGGATCACCAAGAAAAAAGTTTCGCGTAATATTTCTTTTCATCGTTGTCTTCATGTCTTCAAACGAATGATAGGCTTCTCGACTGTATTCAAAGATGGGATTTCGCTGAGCCGTACCCCGCGTCGTGATCGCATATTGCAGCTGTTGTAAATAATCAACCTCTTCGACCCAGCCATCATCTAATGCATTTAAAATACATTGACGAATATATTCTTGTAACTGTTCAGCATTTTCAAAAGAATTCACTTTTCGATCGTAGAGCTTTGCTGCATACTTTTCCATACGTTCAAGCAATTGTTTCGAATCTTTTTCCATCGCCAAAATGTCTGGATCCAACTCATAGGACAAGTTGTCTAATACATATCGATTGAGGTCATGAGACTGCAATTTCGGATGTGTCTTCACAAAAGACTGTAATGTATCATTGACAATGTCTTGCATCGTCCCTTTATCAATTTGGGCTTGGTCAAGCAGCCGATCTCTCGCATTGTAAAGAATTTCTCGTTGACGACGTAAGATCTCATCATAGCGTACCGCTTGTTCCCGCGAAGAAATACCTTGTTCTTCCATGGTCTTTTGTGCATTGTTGATGATGTGTTTGAGCTTTCGATGTGAAATCGATCGATTGCCATCAATATATTCTTCGGCTTTTTCGGCATACATCGTCATGACAATATCGTCTTCTAAGGAAACAAAAAATTGCGAAGAGCCTGGATCACCTTGTCGTCCCGCACGGCCTCTGGCCTGTCGTTCCAAACGAACATTTTCCATACGGCCAATACCAATGACAGCCAATCCACCCAGTTGTGCAACTCCTTTTTCCAATTTGATATCGGTGCCACGACCAGCCATGCCCGTAGAAACAGTTACGGCATTTCGCATCCCGGCAGCCGCAATGATCTCGGCTTCCCAATAGGCATTATCGGCATTTAAAACACTATGGGGAACCCCTTTGTCGACCAACATTCGTGAAAAAATCTGGGTATCTTGGATCGTTGCCGTAACAATCAATACTGGTTGTCCTTTTTGATGACAGTGTAAAGTCTCTTCCAGAGCGGCTTCATATTGTTCTTCGGCACTCACAAAATAGCGATCTTTTCGATCGATGCGTTGTAATTTTTTATGTGGTGGTACAACTACGACTTTTTTATGGTAAACCGAACGCAATTCCCTTCGAGCATTCGAAATCGTACCACTCATCCCACACATTTTGGGAAACATGATGAAAAGATTTTGATACGTGATCGAAGCAATGGAGCGTTGTTCTTGCGTCAGTTCCAAATGCTCTTTTTGTTCCAGAGCTTGATGTTCTCCCCCACGTAATTTCATGCCCGGAAGACTTCGTCCCGTTCCATTGTCCAATAAGACAATTTCGCCTTGATCCGAAACCATATAATCTTCTTGTCGTTTTAACAGGACATGGGCACGTAATGCCAAGGTGACATGGCGATTGAGTTCAAAATTTTCATGGGCATAAAAGTCTTGGATTCCAAAGAAACGTTCGGCATAAGCCACTCCTTGATCAGTCAACCATACCGCTTTGTCTTCGGTTTCATAGTCTCGATCCGCTTTTAGGGTGGATACAAAAAAGTCAGTCATCGCATAGAGATTTGATTGCACCCGAGGAGAACCAGAAATGACCAATGGCATTTGGGCACCATCCAATAAGACAGAATCTGCTTCGTCAATGATGATAAAATAAAACTTACGCAGAAAACGGTCTTCCGCTCGCATCACTAAGTTATTCAATAAATAATCAAAAGCTAAAACACCATGTGTCGTATAAAGAATATCTGCATTGTAATTTTCGCGTTTTTGATCATTGGTCAAAAAGCCATCGGGTTGTCGTGAAACACCGGCTCTTTCATTCATTCCCATAAACGCAAAGACGGGACGCATTTCAGCTGCATCACGATACGCTAAATATTCATTGGCCGTTACAAGGATCGTACTTTTTTCCGTAAGTGCATTTAAATACAAAGGCATGGTTGCCGTCAGCGTTTTTCCTTCTCCTGTATTCATTTCTACCAAATGGCCATGGTGCATCGCAATGGCACCAAAGATTTGATTATCATAGGGATATTTACCGAGAATACGTTTGTCGGCTTCACAAATGGCTGCATAGGCTTCGGGCAAAATTTGTTCCAAGGTCTTCCCACTTTTCAACAGTGATTTCAATTTGGGGGTTTCGGCCTGCAACTGTGCATCACTCATACGCGCCATTTTTTCTGCATAGACTTTTACTTTGCTTACTGTATCATTTAATCGTTTATTTCTCATTTTTATCCTGTTCTTTCTGAAATCGTAAAAGAGTGAAAATGAAAGGTATGTCCTCCGGCACAAATCAACTCTGCTTTATAGCTATATGTCTTTAACGGACATTGATAATCCATTTCTGGCTGATCAACAATGAAACTGCCAACTTCTTCGCCATTTTTTCCTAAAAAAACCAATCGTAAAAAGATGCCCTTTGGTACATCGCTATCTAGATCTACCACAATATGATACTTTCCTTCCCCATCAATGATAGGAAGCGTCGGCTCAATTCTTCCAGCTTGAAAATTGACCATCGAATACCATGTTTTTATGGCCGTTCCCGGTGGAATCAGCGCATTTTGAAAGAATACATCATCTTGAGAACGAAATTCGATTTCACTTCCATATAAATATGTATCACTGGCATATTCATTCCAATAGATCGTCCATTGTTTTTCTTGTTGCGCCATATATTTCCTACTTTCTACCAAAACCGTCTCGAAGAATGCGTCGATATTGTCTTAAAAACCAATGAACAATGCCCGATGTATCATCGTTGTGACGGCCATGCAATCCTTTCCCAATGATTCGAGCCCCTCGACCTTGCATATGTGAAATCAATTTGGCATAGGCATGAGCATCATAATCATCTTCGATCATATAAGCCACATAGAAGGCTCGCCCCGTCCAATCGGCCTGATCAAACTTCTCCCAAAAATGTTGATTCATTTGATCGATTGCCTTTTGATCCAGATGATGATATTGTTTCCACAACACATCTAAAGAAGTGGGAAATCCACCAGGACGTTCAATGCGTTCGGCTTTGGCCATACTACCAAGATTGACCAATGGCTTACCAACAATGATATAGCCAGGACGAAGCATCGTACCATAATATAAAGCTCCAAACGTTCCCATGGAAAGACCTGACAGCACCACTTGATCATGAGTAAAGCCTAATGCTTGCATGGCTTTTTCAATTACATCTTTTAGACAATTTTCAAATTCCTCATTGCCAAGATAAAAACTGCCCCCTTCCAATCGTGCTTCACTAATCAATAAGAAGGGTGTGCCCATTCTTCGCATCATATGATAGCCTTCAAACCCTTCCATGGTCTTATAACCAGAAAAATACACACAAAGTGGTGGTTTTAGATCTCCTGGATCCAGATAAGCAAAAATTTCTTCACGATCATTCGTTACGATTCGTTGACTGCCTGGTAAAAAAGACCCTGCACCACGACGTGAATAGCGATCATGCAAAGCAATCAGATGGAGTTTGCCCTTTCCTTTTGCGTGCAAGGAAATAAAGACGGGGCCATCTTGTTTCTTATTTTCAATCGTGACCGGATGGCGTAATGTTTTTTCATCGAAGGTCCAAATTTTCTGGATAGAAGCTACACTGCCCGAAACAAATTGTACAATTTGAAGTTCAATTTCAATATCACCACTTGTTTCATATTCCAACCAAAAGTCAATGGCTTGTCCTGCTTCTACAGGAATATTGCCACGCCAATACAGGGCTTGTTTCATCTGTGAGCCAAAATTCCCTTCCATAACGATTTCGGTAAATCCATTCCAATATACACGTCCTTGAAAACCGGGTGTGATCGCAACCGTATGCGGATCAAACTTTTCGCCATAAGGACGCCCAAAATAATTGAGGATCTGCTTTTCCAAAAAAGAAGGCAATTCATTTCGGGCAATTTTTTGACCACATCGACTTTGCATCATATACACCATTCGATCGCTCAAAAGAACATCATCCAAAACAAACAGACTATAGGCACGTACGATACGAGCCAAAATATTGGCTTCTTGATCATTGAGTTGTCGATCGATGATGGCTATATCATATTCGGCATCGGTCATATCCAATGTGGGTTCATAATTCCATTCTATATCTGGGCTTAGGGTAAACTGTCTTGAATAATCGATGTTGCCCAGTTGCAATGCTCTAATGTTCAATGTCCTCAATGACCTCCTTCCATGATTGTACGAGCTGATGCGTCGTAAATTGACTACCTAGCTCATACGAAGCAATTTGTGCTTGGTTGACATGCGCAATACTGCTCAAATAATAATGTAAGGCATCGGGCAAATCCGAAAGATCCTGAATCAAGATTCCATTTTTGCCATCTACCATATAGTCGGTTTCGCGTACCGCAATTTGGGGAATGCCCATGCTCATGGCTGCAATTTGTAAGAACTGATCCGGAATAGCTTGCAAATCCACTATGATTCGTTGTTCCCGTAAAGTTTGGCTTACACTCATTTCATCCACACACTGGGAAACCGAAAAAATGGATCGTGGTCGTCCTTGTCGGTCAATCTGACTTTCGGTCACACCACTTTCTTCTCTTGCCAGTTCGGGATCCAGATGAGCGGCTCGCAAAGCTGTACGGGCTTTATGCATCAATCGTCCTTTTCGATTATAAGCCGAAGAGCGTGTAAACATACAAACGCGTGCTCGATGATTGACAGTCAAGATATAGTATGCCAATAATTCAACAAGAGTATTGAAATCATTATCGGTGATTTGATCGACTGCTAATAAGATATTCTGTACGGGAAGATGAAGACTATTGCCAAATTCTTCTCGCGAATCATATGGCGTAATGACGCGAATGTTTTTTTGACTTCCGGTTTGTTCTTGAATTTGCAAGGCGGTTGCTTGCTTATCGGCCACAATTACATTGGCATCTTCTATCAATTGCTTATCCATAGCATGAATACCATTTTTTTCTAAACGACGAGCAAAGAACGAAAGAACCGTTTTTCGGTTTTTCAATGTTTGTACAAGAACGCGCGAATGCAATGGATGCATCGCAATCATAAAAATATCTGTATCTGGAATTGTTTTTAGATTTTCACGCAGTACCTCTGCAATCATCGCATCCACATTGACATATTTTAACTTTTCATAGGTCTTTTGTTTCTTTTCTTGACCTAAGTTGACATAATACCAATTGTTTTTGGGATTGACCAAAACATGGCCATCATGCATAAATCGAGCAAATTTCCAAACGCCATCGGCATTAAAATATTGTTCTCGATAGGCGATGCCATCTTGATAGACAATCTGACAAGACATAAAGCCGCGATCATCATAATAATTTGTGCATGTACGAATATCGTTTCGAAACATATCGACACGAAACATATTGCCATCTTCCGCAAATTCAATTTGAGCATATTTTTCTTGATTCCGTTGAACGATCACGGCAAAGGGCGAATAGATGAATTCGACATCGTCTGGCCAAGAAAGATCATGAAAGGAAAAGAGCATCATGCGATTGAGATCAATGCCTTGCATCGCATCAAAACAAGACCAGTAGGGCACATGATAGACCCCTTGACGATGGAGAAAATGACGAAAATTGGGTGAAAATCCCAATAACAGGATTTTGAATGGAGATACGTGTTTTCGAAAAAATAATTGAATTTGTTTCACTGTATCATCAAATTCAGTCACCGTTCGAGAACGGTACCAAACTTGTTCGTTCTCTTTCCAATCTCTGTTTTGATACCAAGCTGGAATAAAATACTGCATACGTCTTCTCCCTTTCTTACATAAAAAAGCGATAGGCATCGTATCGATAATAGGTCTCAATTTCTTGAACCAAACTACAAATGATACTCACTAAGATCATACCAGATGATGGAATCAAGGCCAACGGTGTTGGTATGGTATGATGCATCGCTAAAATTAAAGTAATCGACATACATCCTGCCTGTATCAGTCCGCTAATGATGCTCCATTTTAAAACAATTTTCACAAGATATTTTTTGGTTTGTTCCCCCGCATAGATGTCAATGATACTATCACCATTGTGCTGAAGCTGTCGGGCACTTTCGGCTGGATTCAACATGATAAAAGAAAATACAATGGATAAAGTGAAAATAATGATCAAATAAATTCCAATTCCCAACGGTTTTGTCATCAACATATTCTGGCGAAGATGAGCCAATACTTGGCTTGTTGGCAAGAGATAGGTCAATAAACGAATGAAATAGCGCAAAATGATAAAAACGGAGGTTGCAAACATCACGGGCATGATACCAACGGGATTGCGTTTGTAAGCAATATAGTTTTGATCTGCATGGATGTTATGAATGGATACACGTTGCAATGGTACTTTTATAAAGGAATTTTCCAAATAGAGTGTACCAACCATGATGGCTAAACTGATCAAAGCTAAGATAGGATACGAATAAAAATGATAGATATTCATATTCGTTGCCAAAGCGGTCAAGACATTCAATAAAATAATAGGCATAGAAGCGCCAATTCCGTGTTTTTCATTGGCCTTACAGATAAAATAGGTCACCATGGCTCCACCCATTAATTCAATAGAGACAAACAATCGAACCCAGAATACCGGTCCAGCGGATGATCGATAGGTCAAATTGGCCGATTGCATGAGTGCCATAAAAATCGTGAAGATGATTGCGGTGATCAACATCCACCGATCTTGTTTTTGTTTCGAAATCTTTGTCCGGCTATTCGCATTTTTTAGTGATGAAATGACCTGAACAAGAAGAGAAGCATTGATATAGGGCATGATTCCTAAGGCCATAATGGTACGTTGATAGCGATCCCCACTCAACATTGTCGCAACAATAGATTGAATGGTCCCTGTCAAAGGTTCCACATCACTTGAAACCCCATAAAGGAGAATATTTCTACCAATTAGATATATGATCAATATACCTAGTGAAAAACCCATTCGCTTATATAATTCATGCGTTTTTTTGATATCCATCTCGTTACATCCTTCCCCTCTATCATCTTAACCAATTAAACAAAGAAGGAGCAATACCCCATATTCGCAAACAGAGATATTGCTCGAATTATAAATGTTACCAATAAAATTACGTTCTATTCGTGTTTGATAACCTGTAAAGGAACGACACTATCTAGTAAATCCATTTCCGTTGTAGATGCGGCATCATTTTGTGCACTGCCCTCTACTGAACCAGCTGTCATGGCTGCACTTGTTCCTGTTCCCGAAGTCATTGTGTTGCCACTGGCAGCATTACTTGATAAAGCACTCAGCGAATCTTCCAAAGAAACACTTAAACTATTAGAAATACTATTACTATTTTCCGTTTCTGATTCAGAAGCAGCCGTTGATGCCGAAGCCGACTTACTTTCACTTGCCGCAGCACTGGCACTGTCACTTGAACTTGCACGTTGACTTGCTTTTGTCGATTCATCTATCGAAGTCGATGTACTTTCACTGGTTGAAGTGGATACACTATCCGATGTTAAAACCGTTGTGGTCGAAGCAACAACGCTTGCCGATACAGAAGCAGATACACTTGCATTGACACTAAGTGATGTAACCGCCGATTGACTACTTGAAGTCGAAGCAGAATTGCTCAAGCTTAAGGAAATTGAATCACTCGTACTAATGGAAGTCGATGTGCTTATACTAGCCGATGCACTGACGGATTCACTCTCACTCGTAGATTCGGATTCGCTTGCTGATGTGCTTTCCGATTCGCTTACTGATGTGCTTGTTGATTCACTGGCTGATACGCTTTCGGACTCTGAAGCACTTTCGGATTCTGATTCACTTGTACTCTCTGACTCACTTGTGGATTCAGATTCACTTTCTGATTCCGATTCACTACTGCTTGTAGATTCTGATTCACTGGCACTTTCACTATCCGATGTACTCTCTGACTCACTGATCGATGTGCTTTCCGATTTGCTCTCACTCGTAGATTCGGATTCGCTTACTGATGTACTTTCCGAATTTAAAATTCTTTCACTTTCACTATTTGATAATGATATGGATCGGCTTTCACTTTCCGATTGTGAAATAGAAGTACTTACACTGGCACTTTCGGATTCACTATTTCTATTACTATTACTAATATCCGTACTATCACTTGCACTATGACTTGTTGATTCTCTATTTGAGTTGCTTAATGATGTTGATTTTGAGGCACTGTTGCTCGTGGATTCAATTTCTGAATCTCGTTCGGACACACTGGTACTCCTGCTATTTGAGTGATCACTGATCGATGTACTATCGGAGTGGATGCTATTACTTAAACTTTCTGAAGCCGAAAGACTAGTAGACTTACTATCACTTGCACTTTCGGATGCACTTTGGACACTATCACTTTGTGAGGCAGATTCCGATGCAGCACTTTCGGATTGAGAAATCACATTGGATAAGCTTTCAGATGCCGAAGTACTTGCACTTGTCGATTGTGATCCTTCTTCGGACTGACTAGTCGATGCGCTTTCATCACTCGCAATACTTCGTGATTCACTTTCACTTGCTGATCTTGAAGTGCTTTCTTGTTCCGATTGATCCATCGATTGGGATTCACTGACAGAAGTCGAACGCGTAATTTGATCAGAAACACTTTGAGACATCGATCGACTCGTACTTTCTGAAGCACGACTGGTACTCTGACTTTGTGAAGCAGAAGTACTGGTACTACGACTCGTCGATTGGCTTTCTTTTTGTGAAAGGGATTGGCTTGTTTTGGTTGAAGCTGATTCACTCTTCTTATTCGAAACCGATTCGGATGTCGACTGTGACATAGAGGACAACTCACTGACACTTTGTGCATCATCGGTATAATTTTTCTCTGGTGTGATGATAACAACACCATTATTTTTCTGCTCGCTATTGCTCCATTCCGATCGTGTCGCATGGATCGAATAACCGCCTAGCTGGCTGCTGTAGTGTTCCGCTTGGGTACTAGAGGTTGCTTGTACACTGACAACAACATTGGCAATGGCTTTTCCCCATTCTTCATATTCACCTAGAGAGGTATCGAACGCAACAGTAACCGGTCCATCTACGTTAATTTTCTTATCCGTTGAATAGCTATCGCCCCAAAATCTACCCGAGTAATCTAATGTCGTAATGTTGGAACCCAATGCTCTTTTTTTCCATTCCCCATTTGGAGCTTGTTGATTAGTTCCATATGAATCATTATTATTGAAAATATCTTGATTTAAATAATAAGTCTGTCCGGCTGCATCCGTTACGACGATGTTTGTTGGCGCTTCGGCTCCACCAACTACATTTAGATAAAAGCCAAAATATTGTTCTTGATATGGATATTTGTAGCCATACCATGGATACCACACTCGTGTACTACCATCTTTTGCCTGATATTCAAATTCCCAATGAATGACACCGGTTTCCAAATCGAGCACACCGGTCATATGTTTGATGGTGTAGCCCCAATCATTTGGATTTGTCGTACCATTATATTCAAAAACTTTGACTATTGTGACCTTTTCAATACCCGCTGCTTCACTGGCAGAAGCCGATGCACTGGCACTGGCTGCCACCGATTCCGAAGTTGATGTCGAAGCCATTTGGCTTTGTGAAGCAGAAATACTTCGGGATGTATTTTGACTATTGGAAGCCACAATAGAAGCTTGAGCGGACGTACTCGTACTGGCACTGTTTTCCATTGATTCCGAAACGCTTTCGGAAATTTGTTGGCTCTGTTTTTCAGAACCGGCTACTGATTCGGAGACCACAGCACTGGTTTGTTCCGAAGCAACCAACGAAGCAGAGGTAGAACGACTTGCCGATTCAGAAACTGCACTATTCATCATGCGTTTGCTCGTAGAAGTTGAAGTCGATTCACTCGCCTGTTCACTAGCCGATGTAGATTGTTCTTGTGAAGCTTTTGTACTTGTACTTACCGAATTCTCTAAACTACGACTTTCTTGTTGACTAGCAGCCACAGAAAGAGAATCACTTGCAGAAGCGGATTGGCTCTTTTGCTCATTTGCAACACTGGTCGAATCCAATTGACTGGTTGCTTCCGATAGACTTTTGGTATCTTTTTCATCTTGTTCCGAATTAACTGTAGAGACAGACTGGCTCACAACTTGGGATAGAGAAGTCGAATCTTCAACTGACTGACTGGAAAAAGCACTGGTCGATGTAGAAGCAGATGTAGATGTACTGGCATGTAAAGACTCAGCCTGGGAATTGGTCTGGGAAGTACTTGTGCTATTCGATGCCGAGATTGAAGCTTCCTGATCCTGTGTACTATTTGAAACACTGGTAGAGAGGGCTTCACTATTGGACGCATTGGCCGAAATTTGGGCAGAATCCTGCTGTGTATCCACATTGGCAAAACTGGCTACTTTTTTGGCTTGACCCATTGTTTCTGAGTCAAACGTGTCGGATCCCGTGGTTGATGCCGATACCGACTCGATCTTTGATTCCGAAGCACTTGGTTGTTCTAAGACACTTTCGCTATCCGATCCCGATTGGGACAAACTCGTGGCTTCGGCAGCATATACTTGATTGCCTTGACCAAACATGGCTGTACCACCAAAGACAGCTCCCGTAGCTGCTGCTCCCTTCAAAAGAGCCTGTTTTCTATTATGTTTTTTTCTTTTCAGGATTTTTTTGCTTTTTCTACTCATGATCCTCACCTCTAACACACTGCTTTTCTTTATTCATTATTATAATAATAATAATTTTTTTGTTAAGGTAATATTTTTGATATCTATAATATTATATACCACTGGTTAATCATATTTATCTATTTCTAAATTTGTTTATATATGATCATTGAAACTTTTTGACAAATGCTGGCTAAAATACGTGGTATTTTGATCTTACACTGCATGGATAGTCATTCGATGCTTACCAGATTTGCTTAAATTAACTGTACCACTTGTCACTTGCATTCTAAATCATTTTATAGCTTCTTTACAAACATCTTACAAAAATCATTATGCCCTAATAAGAAAAAGTTGCTCCCATTGTTATTTGGAGCAACTTAGCTTATTTTGTTTGTATATCCTCTAATCGTTGTGGTTTGCCTAGATAAAAGCCTTGCGCTTTTTCACAACCTGCCGCTTTCAATATTTCCAATTGGTTTTTGGATTCTACGCCTTCACAAAGTGTATGCAAACCCAATGCCTTGAGCAATTGAATCGTAGAGGTAAGAAGGTTTACTGCACGAGGATCTTCTTGATTTTGTTTACAGGCGCATAAGAAACGAATATCCAATTTCACCAGATTCACATCCATGATTTGGAGAGTGCCCAATGAAGAATATTCACTACCAAAATCATCCATCCAAACATGAAAACCAGCATTTCGAAATCGTTTGACTTGTTGACCAATAAATTCCGGATCATCAGAGAATGCACTTTCCGTAATTTCGATATTGATCAAATGATGATCGATACCATATTTTGTGGTAGTTTTGTATACTTCATCAAATACATCGGTATAATTGAAATCATCTCGACTGACATTATAAGAAATCGGAATATCGCCAAATCCTCTTTTCTTTCGCAACGGCGTTTCCTGACAAATCTTTTCTAATATGTAATGATCCAATAAACCAACAAGATGATATTGCTCCAAAACAGGAACAAACATCGATGGTGTCAACAAACCACGTTTTGGATCGTTCCAACGTGCTAAGCATTCAAATCCAGTCAACTTTGGATGATTTACTTGATAGATGGGTTGATAATACACCTCGATCCAACCTTTATCCATGGCCTCTTGGAAATGATCCAATACATATAATCGATTTTTATAATCCTCAGATACTTTACCATCAAAGTAGTTCCAAGATCTGCGTGCATTTTCTTTGATGGTGCCACAAGCTAGTCTTGCACGATCAAAGGCTTCCGAGACAGAATTGTCTAAATTTTGATTGATTTGGCTATCGGCTACATAAATACCCAATTTCAATTCCAAAAAATTGCCTCGTGAAGCTTTTCGAATCGATGCACAAAGCGCATCTAACTTCTCATTAAGACCTTGTGTAGAACTTAATACCATAAAATGATCTTCCGATGACCGACACAATAATTCATCATGAAAAATTTCTTGGAGTGCTTGTGCCAATACTTTCAAGATCCGGTCTCCTTCCGCAAAACCAAATTGATTGTTGTAACCTTTCATGTCATTCAAATCCATATAAATAAAGGTTGGAATTTGTCCATGTGCTTGGAGTTGTTGAACTCGTTCATTGGCATGATTCAACAACCACGACATATTTGGTAAACCTGTGAGAGCATCATGAAAAAGGCGGTCTTTCGGAGCTGATTCTACTAGAAACACATCTTCATTTTCCCATTTCATAGTTGTCACATGTATCAACACATCTTCTCCTGTATTATCCATTCGAGTCAATTGATTTCCCCTATCTGCCATGTTGGTAAGATGTTGCATGATGGTCGGATCTTCTCTACCCTTGATCAATTCAGATAGGGTCATGCCGGTATCAAAATTGTTGACAGGTTCCAATAAATTATACATGGTTCGGTTACAAAACAATAACTCGCCATCTCTCTTCTTGACAACGGCTATCGCCAAATCACTATAATCCAAAAAATTTTGAAAGGATGCATCATTTTTTAATATCGTCTGTACATGCTGATCCATAGCCCTATCTAAATTGGTATAAAAAATGCATGCGATGCGACGTCCATCCTTTAGATAATAATGATAACCGACCGCATGTGTTATCGTGTATGTATCTTGTTGATACACTTTTTCACGATAGAAAACTTCATATTTTCCGCCTTCTTTGGCAAAGCGCTTCGCTTCTGCGGCTACTCTAGCTGCATCTTCTGGAATCGTATTGCGATACATATTTGTCTCATATCGTTGGATCAATGTGGCCTTATCCGGTTCATCAGGACTATGCATCATCGCATATAAACCATCGGAAATACAAATTGTCTTGACTTTTCCATCCACATATTGATAGATCGCTATCGCATGTGGAACATGTTCAATAAGTTGACATATCATTTCAAGTTCGTCCATGTTCTAGCCTCTACTTTCTTCGATTTCCATCAAGGTGACAAACATTAAATGGGCATATCGTTGCATATGAAATATCCGCCGCTGTGCCATCACTAATTTTTTCCCTCTTTGGTCATGATGTGGTATCTTTTTTCCATTTACTTTCTTATTTTTTAAAATTTGTTGAATGTCTATTTGAAATAAAATACGCTCCGAAGGTATGATCATATTTTGCACGGAACCATGGAGCATTTGTAAGAAATCATCCAGCCCAGTACATCCAAAGATTTCGATCCATGCCGGATTGGCATACAAAACTTTCGGATCTTGATCCAGGGTATAGATCAGACTCGCAATGGGCATATTTTGTATCAACTCACGATCACTAAACTCAATTTGTGAACGAAATTGTTGATCCATTGAACAATTATAACAAGCAACGCCATTCTTGTCATGTAGCTTGACATGATACAATGCTGTATCTGCTTTTTTCAATAGCTCCGAAATATGATTGGCTTGTTGCGGATAATCCGCATATCCAGCCGATAACGTACAACGATGTTTTTGGGCATTGGCTTCAAAATACTGCACTGCTTCATTGAGTGACTGAATTTCTTTGGCATTTTCCTGGGCCGTTCCTGGCAAGACAATACAAAATTCGTCACCACCTGAACGTCCAATGATCGCCTCCTTTTTAAAATGAGCACGAATATCATTGGCTACTGAAATCAATGCGGCATCGCCTATATCGTGTCCAAACAAATCATTGATTTGTTTGAAATCAATAAAGACCAAGGTCAACGCTTGTTCTGGATACGTTTCCAACTGTTTTTGTGCCTGTATAATAAAACCAGCTCGTGAATACAATTGGGTCAATGGATCGGTTTCGGCCATTTTCTTAAATGCATGCATGCTCCGATCCAACTGATCACTTAAACGACGTTGTTCTTGCGCCAGTTGCATATGTTCCATGCTCCGTCGAGCCGCCTCGGTCATGGCCCAATACCGAACCAAAGAAAGAAAGACAATCACTAGAAAAATATTCACTCTGGTTCGTATACTGCCAAAATTCATTCCATGGACATAAAGGGTATGATCAATATGCAACAAAGCCCCACCACTCATCATGGCATTGAACTGTAACGTCATGGTCGCCCAAAGCGGTGCAACTAAAGAAACAAACAGTGTTAAAGAGGATAAACAGATCCCCATACCGAGATTTAAACGATCAATCACTGCTTTTTTTCCGGTGTGAGCTTAGAAAACAAAACTCGATCAAGGAGTGAGAACAAATTATTAATACTTATCTTCATCATAGTTAATCCTTTGGATCGGTCGCTCGTCGACGATAGGAATGTCCCTTATCCAGATACATCGCGGCATCGGCATCGCGCAACAAATGATCCACATCCTCAATTTTTCCTGTATGCACAACATATCCCAGCGAAATGCCAAAACCATGTGCCTGCGCAGCCATCTTGATTTCTTGCACCAATTGTCTCGCTCCACTTTCATCCGTACCTTCTTGAATGACTAAAAATTCATCACCACCCATACGGAATACATGATTCCGATCGGCATTATTGACTAAAATATCGGTTGCACTCTTGATCAATTGATCACCGGCTTCGTGTCCTTGTGTATCATTGACATTCTTTAAACCATTGATGTCGCAAGAAAGGAAAATCCGTGGTCCCACATAAGGACTTTCCGCCACATAACGACTAAATCCCCGACGATTCAAGACTCCTGTCATCGGATCTCGATGTCCTTGTTCTTTGGCTGCTCGTAAACTATCGCGATTTCGTAACATAACGGCCACAAAATCCGTCAATGTATCCAACATATATCCGGCTGGATTTAAACTTTCTTCGGTTAGATTGATGACCATCGTAAAGCCAACTGGAACATTTCCTACGGCTAATCGTCCGGCTACATAATTTTGCACTCCCGTGACTGGTAAAGAAAAATGGGGATGCATTTTTCGAAAAGCTTCATAATCTCGTACAATTGTTACTTTTTTATCTTTGAACTCGGTATATAAATCATGAAAATGACTACGCGACACGCTGCGCAGATCCGCTTTCAAAGGTAGTAGACCCTCTTGGGTCCATTCATACGTGCAGGTCAATTCGGACTGACCTCGTTCTTCAAAAATAAAGAATCGTTGTGCATGCAAATTTTGAGCCACAAATGTAATGCACTTCTGGATCCCAATATCCGCTTCGGGTTCACTAAGACCCAGTGTAATCGCTTCGTTGGCCCAACGTTCTGCGTATAAAACTTCATTTTTTCCTTGTTTTCCATCGTCCACTGTATCCACAGGAATCATATGGACCATTTGCGCATATCGTCCTTGCCAAAGCACTTTTACATTATGGATATAAAATGTTCCTTTGCTGGCATCGCCCCATACTCTCTTATAGGTCTTAGCGCTTCTTTGTGAAGCATTCCATAACTGACAATCTGGACACGGTTTATGCTTCCCCTCCAATTCATAACAGGTATGTTTTGTATAGTCATAATTTTCGGATACACCGGCAGTTTGCTTCATTTTCTGATTCACAAATAATAGTTTTTTCGTATAAGGATCAACCAAATAAATGGAAGCTGGTATTTTATCCAAAGTCTCGGTACCAATGGCTACCATTTGCCACCATTCTTGGGAAAGCACAGTGTCAGATCCATGATCATATGCTGCTCTATGCACAACCAATTCCATTAAATCAAAGAAGCTTTTTGCTTCTGCTCGCAATGCCATGGAACGGTTTAACTCAATGAGACATGGCATGCCTTTCACCTTTTTCTGTGCCTGTATATTTTGCATCATAACAATGGATCGTTTCTCCAACTGTGCCATGGTTTCATTCGGACCTAAAAACAAGAAATAGCCCTTCTGAATCCGCGCAACCACCGCACCATTTGGTAAATCATGGGTTGAAATCCTTTGTGCAATCATCTTTTCCACATCTTGACCAAAGGATGAGCCAAATGTATGACAAAGATGCTCATAATTTTGAATCGTAACCAGAATAGCTCCATAGCCTTTTCCTTTTTGGCACAAGCCATCATCCAAAGCAAGACCTATCGAAAAGATCCCAGCTGCATTCATCAACCCTGTCAATGGATCTTCAAAAGCCGATGTGGTCTCTTCATCCATATGCAACCATCCAGCCACACCAGCAATCGTATGATTACCATCGTAATAAGGAAACTCCGTCACTTGATAAACCTTTTCTTGCCCATTCAAAAGCATATATCGTTGATCCGTAACGACGGCTTTTCCTTGATTCATCACTTGTTGCTCTATCCTTTCGGTCGTTTGGTTGTTTCCATATACACGTAAATTTTCTGCCGTCTTCCCAAAGATAGTATCCGCTCCTACCAGTTGCATAAATGATGGACTTGCCCCTTGATATCTAAATTCCTTGTCTTTCCAATACAATGGCAAATTGCCAAGGCGCAAAAAAGCGTTCCACAACATTTGATCCTGTGATGGATCTTCAACTTCACGATCAAATCGGTTTTCATTGACATCCGGCCACGTACATACCATTCGATCCTCTTTGTCGAATATGACTCGAAAAGCCATCCTGCGTAAGCTGCCATCCATTTGACGAATATGAAAACTCTCACTAGATGTGTTAATTCGTTGGTCATTGACTCTTATAAAGTGCAAGAAAGCTTCTTGATCCTCTTCCTGCACATAACGTTGACAAAATTGAACCAACGAAGTATCAACTTCTGGATAGATTTCGCCCGTAGGAAAGCGCTGATCCCTACTTGTGATCACTTCAATCCGATTCTTTTGTGCATTCAGATAAAAGATGCCTTCAAATAAAGCCATCGCATATTGAAAGAAATAATCCAGCTTGTCATCCTTTTGTCTTTCTTGTTCGAAACGAATATTGATAAATCGAGATTGCCCAATCCAAAAATGGTGCACACCAGCGATGCGATGTGTATGCATCTTCATATACTGATTTTTCGTTGCGAAATAAGCTGCTTCTTGATCCTGGTCATAGGCTTTCTTTATATATTGCTCAAACCGTTTGGGGAATTTTTCTTCTTGTTTATGAACTAACTGATTGGCCGTCTGTAGATCCACAATGCCCGTACCTTTTACTTGTGCCAAATAGGCATCGTTCATCATCAACATGTGGATCTTCCCATGATCTACAAGAAAAAGACATCGTGACTCTTCGGTGTCCATGTTCACCAGTCCAGCTGCTTGATAGACCCGCCATTCCAATTCGTTTTCAAAAGCCAGACCTTTTTGTGCTAATTCCTCCATCATAGTGGCATACATTTTGGGGTTTCCACTATATGTTCCACGTATATTTTCTAAACCAATCGATTTGAAAAAGTCCATTTGTTCCTGGCTCTCTACTCCATTGGCGATTGTATGGATCCCTAACTGCTTTGACATTTTTGCAAATCCTTTAGCAATGATTTGATTTTTTTGATCCATATGATCACAAAAATATCGATCCAATTCAATATATTCCACTGGAATATCATATACATCATGACTGGAAAAACTTTCCATGCCAAAATGCGTCAAACAAAGCGAGAAACCAGCATCATTAAAACGATGGATCTCTCGAGACATATTTCCCGTACTGTCATTGAGCATTGCGGCCACAAAACCAATACGAATACATTCACGTGACAATTGATAGGTCTTTAATGCTTTTTCTAGATGTTCCAACGGATGCATCAAATCAAAACCCAATCGTGAAATATCAAATTGAATGGGTAATACCGGTAATTGATTTTTCTTTCGTTCATATTGTAAACGAGCGACACGATCGATCATAAAGATATCCAAACGTCCCGCTAAACGGGCTTCTTCCAATACCGACCAAAACACATCTGGATCAATGCTTCCAACAACGGGATCTTCCCATTGGATCGAAGCCTTAAAACCAGATACCTTACCCGATAGCAAACGAATCATCGGTTGATAGAAAACTTTGATCCATCCATCTTCCAAGGCTTGATTGAATGTTTTTAGGATATACTCCCGCTTTTCGATTCGATCTTGAATTTCTTTCCGAAAAATGACATGCGAACGATGGGGACTATTTTTTGCTACATCACATGCCATTTTGGCCATATCAAAACTATGTCGAACTTCCGTCATCGTGATATTCTGGTCATAAATGACGATACCAGCTTTCAATGCATATCTTGCATCTCCCAAATAGCGATTCACTTGTGCGCACACTTCATCAATCTTAGTAAATATACGATTTCTTGGTACGATGGCATAAAAAGTATCCGCATTTACATGACACAAAAGACTATCGGAAAAGGCATCACGCAATGTTTCCGAAACATAGTGCAACGCTTTATCCCCTTCTTCGATCGTATTGTTACGATTAAAGAAATAAAAATTGACAATATCAAAACACACTGGACAATAAGCGGTAAATGTTCCTTGACTCATACGAATTTTTGCCAGATCCAGAGCTTTTTGAAAAAATACTTTCGGTGCAAAAAAACCCGACAAATGATCCGATATCGTATCCACGATCAAACTTTGGCGACTCACCATCTGTAAGATATAAACAGATTGCCCTTGTTGCATCGTTTGGGTAATAATGGCATCTGCCTCTCGCACATGTTTTTGTATCGTTTGATAGGAAATATGCATCGTAAAATTGGTTTGATCACCTGCAATTTTAGCGAGCCCTTCCGTAGCCTCCAATTGCATACCCGCGAAACGTCCACCCGTCAATTGAAAAAATGCTTCTTGATTTGGGCAATCATATAAATCAAACATTCCCTGATTCGCAAAGAGAATGGTTTCCTCTTCATCCTGAGCAATGATGCAAATGCCCAGATTCAACACATCGTAAAGTTTATGATACGCCTCTGTTTGAAAGTTTATTTTCATGGTAGACATTGACCCCTTTCTAACAACCTTCACTGTGATTGATTTCCTTTTTCGTGTCCATACTTCAAATTATAAAATTACGAATGTTGAAGCATAATAAAACATGCTCTTCTAACGATCCTTTAGCTTGTTGGGCAAGGATAAACGCATCCAGCTCAGTTAAAAATGTGGTTATATTTAAAAAACCAGTCACCGGATCCAATTCATCAGATTGATATTTTTTCATAATTCACCAATTATTCCGCATTCTTATCCGTAACGATCTTTACTTGCTTTTGTTTTTTCGCTTGGTACATATAGGAATCCGCTCGCGCAATGATTGATTGAACCGTATCATTTTCACGTACGATAGTAATACCAATGGCCGTTTGACACGATATTGTTTGGCCATTTTCGCTCACTTCACACTTCTTGGCCAAACGCATAAAACGATGAGCGGCTCCTTCACAATCGCCAGGCTCTTTCAATCGCAATAAACCAACAAACTCATCGCCACCCCAACGACAGAAGATATCGGCTTTACGACCATTCTTTTTCAAACTTAAGCCAAATTCACGCAACAAGGCATCTCCCATACTATGTCCATAAGTATTATTGACTTCGTGAAATTCATTGACATCTGCATAAAGAACGGCGAATGGTTGTTGTGTACGTTTAAAAATTTCCACGGCTTCATCCAAACAATATTCCATATATTTTCGACCTGGAAGGCAACTCAATGGATCTCTCGTAGCTATCTCATAGATATTTTGGATCACTTTCTGGTCTTGGTCCTTTCCTGCAATTGGGATAAAGAAAGAAATCAGTTCAACGACCTTGCCTTCTGTATCTTTTATTGGAATCAACGTGTTTTGAATCAGGATATCACTTCCATCTTTATGGCGCATGAACATCTGCAACGATTGTGGTTTTCCGGTAATGAAGGCCATGGTTGCTGGGCAATGGGCATTAGAAATATGTTCTCCATTCGTAAAGGCACAGCCCAAAGGCATATTCACACATTTTCTGCCTTGCATTTCTTCGGCTGAGAATCCCAATACTTTTTCGGCTTCGGCATTCCAATACACAACCATATGATCGGGGCGTAATATATAAGAGCCAATGGGTACATCATGCATCAATGTCTGCAAAAAGGTATTGGTTGTAGCTACTTTGTCATCGATATCGTATGTATCATCCATTTCCTCATTTTGATTGACGACCTGCATCAATTGCTGATTGATCTTCTTGACTTGGTCGGCATAAATGATCCGGATCTTGGCATACAAGGAACAAGGAATATCTTCCACTTGTCGAATCGCATCGATGCGCTCTTTGATGGCTGGTGCATATTTCTTCAAATTATCTTTCGATGTGTATGGGATCAAGACGACAAATTTACCAACTCCAATATAGGTGATGGAAACTTTATGATCCACAACTTGGACGATCGCATCTTTGCATGCATGCATGACCTTATACATCGTATGATGATCATAATTTTCCGCAATATGAAGCAATTCCGGAATATAGATATACAACACTCCAAATTTACATTTATTCAATTGATAATCCATCTCATAGGAAACCAACTCGTCAAAGAATTGTTCCATGGTTAGAAATTCATTGGAAGATTCCAAACGTTCAGAAACCTTTGTATTTTCACGCACCAATGTTTCTTCTACAAAGAAGCCCATGGATCCCGTGATCTTTCCATTTTGATACGTTGGCCATTCCGTCATCAAGACATCATGAAATACACCATTCGTGACGCATCGACCAGGCACATTGGTATACACATTCCCCGATTTCAGGATCTGTTCTTCCATATCTTTATAGAATTCATCATTAGGATACCATCCCATCTCTGCATTGGTTTTTCCTAAGATATCTTTTTTTGAATCCAAGCCAAAATAATGCATATAATATGGATTCACATTCAAAAATTTATGTTTTGTATCTTTCCAGAAGACAGGTAATGGAATATGATCGATCAACGTCTTTGTATTCAAATTGGTCATTTGTCCGGATGTATTTGGTCTTACATAGAAATCCATGGTACGAATCACATATAAAATTTTCTGACTATTCGTATTGGGCGTTAATAGAAGTTGATGCACCATCCATACAAATTGCCCTTTTCCATCCTCTGTACGGAATGCCCCCTTGAGCATTTTGGCGGGTTCTTTGTCTAATCGTTCCGTCAATGTGATTGGATCAATAAAGGCATCATATCGCGTTTGATCTTCAATAAAGATCTTTGGCAAAAGAATATTATATCTGCCATGACGATCTTTGATTGGGTATACATGACTATGGATGGTTGAATTCGCCGTAAATCGCGTATTCTGAATGGTCAGATTTTTCCCATCGATCGTGAAAATATACGGATAAAAATAGGTCAAATTCATCAACATTTGATTCTTGGTGGACAATTCATCGCTTGAAGATGCAATATCAAAGATATGGATCGCATACAAATGGATATCATTATAGGTACCTAATAATCGATATTTTAATAAACGCTCTTTATCATGAAATACGGTTTTCACTTCGCCAATATTTCCTGATAAAACGGTGTATTTTCCTGTGTCAAACAATGCCTGCATGGTCACATTATTGCGATCATTCAAGTAATTTTGCCACTCTTTTAAATCGGTAAACCCATCCTGATGCAGAAGGGTCAATCCAGAATCATTCATGAACAGCACTTTATACGTATTGTTTTGTTCTTCCACAATGGTCAATGCGATATCGGTCATAAAATCAACCGTACCGAGAGCGTCATAACAGATTTTTTGTTGCGCATCTTCAATGCTTAATCCTTTGGTTATGCTCTTTTTCAACATCTCATCAAATGGCAAAGGTTTCCCAAAGAAATAGCCTTGCATCTTTTCACAACCGGATTTTTTCAAGAAGTCCACTTGTTCTTGCGTCTCTACGCCTTCTGCAAGGGTACGTATACCAATCTTCTTATCCATTTCGATCACTGAAGCAATGATTTCATACGAACGCTTTGATTTACTGTGCAAAAAGATCATATCCAACTTCAATAAGTCAAAGGAGTAATCTTTCAATAAATTCAGGGTGGAATAGCCACTACCAAAATCATCCATCCAGATTTCATACCCCACATCCCTAAACGATTGCAGAGCTTCTAAAACTTCTTTTTCCGTTGAGGTCATAATACTTTCGGTAACCTCAATATGTAACATCCGCCTTGGAACATTATAGGTTTTGACAATGGTCTCGATTTCATGGAAAATGTCGCAATACAAAAAATCCAAACGCGACAAATTGACCGATACCGGAATTTCGGGAAGTCCGCGCTTATAACAATTGGCAATACTACGAACTACTTGCGTAACCACATTCAGATCTAATTTCCAAATCAAGCGAACATCTTCTAAAACACCAATAAAATCGTTTGGTGCTAGCATCCCATATTGTGGGTCTTGCCAACGAGCCAATGCTTCAACGCCACAAATCTTATTGGTCAGACTACGAACAATGGGTTGGTAATAGACCACGATCCAGCCTTCTTGAATGGCTTCATCCAAATGGGCGACCACATATTCCGATATCGCCAAGTGATAGCCGAGCTCTTTGGTGTAGTATGTAATATTCGTCTTCAAATATTTGCGATTTTCATCCGCGGCCACTTCCGCACGAGAGCAAATCGTTTCGGGATCCAGTGTGTAATCATCCCATACACAAGCACCGACACTGCATTCTACACTGTTGGGGAATATATTCTGTATTTTTTCAAATACATGGGCCGTTCTTTCTTCCATATGTAAGGTATCGGTAAGGACGGCAAAATGATCACCACCCAAATTGGAAACGACATCATGAGGAAAGCATTCCGCCAAGCAAAAATCCATGGCACGCAAAATCTCATCGCCATTGGCAATGCCATATTGCAGGTTGATCAAGCGAAAATTGACCAAATTAAAATACAAGACGACCAATTCGCCTTCTTTTTCAATATTTCGTTCTTTATCCCGCCATTCCTGCATGATGATATAGAACGTATTCATGCGATTTCGACCGGTTTGCGAATTTCGTCTCGATTTTGCATCTAGATGCAGACTCTTTAAATTTTGTAACATGGTTTGCTCATCGGACAAAAGTTGTGCATCTTTGGTTTTTTGATCAAGGCGGCTACCTTCAATTTTTCCAGTACCTTCACTCTTGGATTGATACAAATAACGATCGGCCACGCGAATCAAAGAGCGCAATTCACTGGTCGAATGGGGCATTCCCTCACAATATCCAATGCTGCAATTGATCTCAATCTGATCAGGCCTTTCTTCCAATTGTTTTTCAAAGCGTACCAATTTATCATAGAATAAATCGGCACTGTTTTCTTCAGCAATGACCATAAATTCATCACCACCATAGCGATAGCAATGCTCTCCCTTTTGGTTGAAAATGCCTTTTAAATATTTTCCCGTTAATGTCAAAACTTTGTCCCCGTAGCTATGACCATAGGTATCGTTATATTTTTTAAAGAAGTCCAAATCGATCATCGCAATACAAATGGGTTTCCCAATAAAATAGGGAAAGTCATCGCGTAAGGCCGTTCGATTCAAAAGTTTTGTCAATTCATCGGTCCGACTATTTTGATAAAATTCATCGCGTTTTTCTTCAATCATAAATTTATGGGCTTCGATGGAGAAAAAATTTTGCAGACGAATCCAGTTGATAAAACAACAAATCAAATGCAACGAAATGAGGTCAAACATGTCTTGGGTAGCGATGAAATGATGTGTTGATTCTAAAACGATTGCAACCGAGATCAGGTTAATGATCATATTGCATATCTGTGTTTTCATCAATACATTGGGGAGCAAATAAATGATCATGGTGATCAGAATATATTCAAAGAAAAAACTGCTCCCTTGTTCCGTCGTATAGAAGGTTAAACTGGCCATCACCATATTGATGCCCATGAACCCATAAAGCAATCGGCGACTTTGCTTCAATTGGCTAGCTTGAAAGTGTATGCGCTGACAAGTCAACAAAAATAAAAAAACGATATTGGTCAATATCACCAGAATATAGACTTGTGTCGCATTCAAAGACCGCAATACATCGCCTTGGGAATAAGGCGCAAATGTACTGATCAAACCGAACAAGGAAAGAATACAAACCAAAGTGGCCGAAATGATGCCATAATACAAATCGTCATAATAAAGATCCGCTTTGACACGCGGATCTTCAACAGAAATATCCGAGTCGGATTTGGTGGTGTATAAATCATGGATCCAATGGAATAATTTATATTTCATACATATACTCCTCATATAGATAGATTTTTAATTTAACTTCTTTAATTATACGCGTTTTTTTAAAAAACATGAAAAAAAGCAGACAAGAAAGGCTTATCTGCTTACATATGATCAAATAGTGCTCGATAGGCTTCTACACTTTCACTCATGGCGGCTTTTTTTTGTCGGTCTAATGCCGCAGGCAATTTTTCGGGATCCGAGACTAAGGCACACAATTCTTTTGCATCCGAAAAAATATGTTCTTTGGCAATATAACGACGATGATGAATCGTATTGGCAAAGCCTAAGATCAATTGATCATTGAGAAAAGCTCTTTTTACACTGGAAAGGATCTCATCCCCATGATTGATATCAAAATAATAATCGCATGTTTCAAACAAGTCATCGACTACTTTTGTTTTTACGGTTGGATAAAGCTTGATATTGGGATATTTTCCAAATGCCAGAAGACGAGAAGACATTTCCGTAATCGCCGCAATATGAAACACCATTTGGGGCAAGTGTGTCACCAAGGTTTCCAATGCTTCGATTTGATCGGAATTGGTACAAATCAAAATATGAGGTCGTCGTTGATTTGTTCTGACAAAAGGATAGATAAAACCAAACGGTTGTACCCATTCTTTCGAAGCGCCTAATTCCACAAGCTTTTGCCAACTGGCTTGATCTTGTACATAGATCTTAGAGGTATGCGATTGCCCCTTCAAGATCATCTGCATATTTCCCGGAATATCATTTCGTGGTCCTTCTTGCCAAAATAGGATATTCTTCGACGAGAAAGACTCGCTGATAAAGAGGGGTGTGGATAAAGAATTATAGAAGATGCGTTGTCCCTCTGCTTTTAATTCATGCATCATTTCAATGGCAAAGGCCGTCCGATTTTTATATATATAAGTCTTATGATTCCGATTGACGATGATATCACCGGTTACATAGTTTTCGACCACGCATTCATGTCCCGCACCATCAAACCAAGAACGACAAAATCGTTTGCCGGTGCGATCAAAGATGGTTCGGGCATATAAAATACCCTGATCATCATAATGATCCGTGCATCGAACGATGCCGTTTTCGTTCAGCCAATCCACTTCACTCACAAACCGGCGATGTTTGGGTCGGGCATAAAAGATGCGACCTCGCAGATGATGGAGATCATGGATCTCAGCGCCATTGTTGTTGCCACTGATTTCCCAATAATCCGGTAATTCGATCTGGTTAAAATAGCGTGGGTTTCCCACTTGCCATCCCGCATGCCTCCAACGATAGGTTTTTGTTGGTTTCGAGCCGACATCTTGACAAAACCACCGAAATATCGATAAAACATCGGCTGGTAAAAAGCCTTTGTCTTCTAATACCAAGACAGGTCCAGTAAACCCCGCAAGGCGGAAGGATTGTTTCAACAGATCGGCCATTTCATCATAATGATCCAACAATAATATACCCATTTCTACTGGATGATTTTTTTCCATTTCTGCATCACCTTTTCTGTTACATACGATCGTGCGATCGCGTAGGAATGTTTTTGAAACGAAAGCCGATCCGCCGTTTTAAAAAATTGGACCACAGCGGTATACAACCCATTCACATGATCTTGTATGGATGTATGTTCATCCACCGGGATCAAATACCCATTTTTACCATCTTCGATAAAGGTTGGATTACCATAGGGAACGTCAAACCCAATCATAGGCAAGCCGCCACCAATGGCTTCCATCAAACTTAAACCAAATCCTTCACTGGTAGATCCTGATAGATAGAGCTCATAGTTTTGATACACATCGGTCATATCTTGTTGTCCCATCAAGTGGATATAGCTATCTGCTTGGTTTTCTTGGATCAGTTGCGACAATCGTTGTTGTTCGTTGCCTGCTCCATAAATATCTAAAGTTAAGGCAGGAATTTCTTGTTTGGCTTGTACACAAGCTTGGATGATCCAATCCACATGTTTTTCAGAAGCCAAACGACTCGCCGTAACGATGGAATACGGTTTTCGTTGAGCGGTTGGATAGCGAAGCTTATCCAAACTACCGACCGGAATGGTAACGATATGTGGAACTTTGCCTACATATTGTTTGAATTGTGCACGCATACGATCCCGTTGCGCATGGGTCGAGGTAATAAAAAAATCGATATGACGTGCCCTATCAAAAGAATATTCATAATAGTTGTTCCAAAGGATATTCGTTTCATTGGTACTGCCCGCACTATAATGATCGGCATGAACGACAATGCCGACCTTGGCGGATGCACAATTTTGGAGGATGGCCTGTCCAATCCCGGTCGTTCGATCAATGATCACTACGTCTTTGGATTTCAAATGTAAGCACTTCACCATATAACCAACCAATTCCTCTTTTGAATAAAAAATTTGGTCGGAAAAGCGATACATTACATCCCCATCATCGATGATTTCTTCATAGGCAATCGTGCCATCGGTATTAAAAAAACGACGAAGATACAAATGCGCTTTGTTGTCTAATGGCGCATAGTATTCGGTATAGATGCGTCCATAGGTAAAATAGTCCTTGCGAATCAAAAGGCCATTGGATACATATTCCACCCGATGCAAGTAGTCTTCTTTTTCATTGACGAAATAGAGGGTACAAAAATCATGATCATTTAGATAAAGACGGCCAATCTTACCAGTTCGATGCATCGTATGTTCGGTATGCGTTAGGGTTTGTAGAAAACGATCCAACGTATAGGTGACTGGGGCAATTTGAAAATCCGTAAAAAAAGTATAGAGCCATAAAATTTCTTTATCTTTAAACCCCATCTTTTTGGTGTAATGTTCGATATTTTCTTGGGGAAACATATCGGTAAAGATAAAGCGGGCGGGCGCATCGATACCACGCAACATTCGTGCTCGATACAATTGGGCATACTCCACCCCACTGGATGCCCAGCCAATGCCTAAATTAAAATTATAAATCATTTCATGGCCTCTTCGTCTTCATTGGAAGTAGTGATGCAGTAGGAATATAAATCACCACGAAAATAGCACTTCGACAATTCCACCAATTTATGTTCCTCACTATAGCCAATTCGTGAACGATACAAGATGGGTTGAGTCTTGGAAATATTCAATGCCTCAACTGTTTCTTCATTGGGCAGTTCCGCACGGATCTTCTCCACGATATGGGTTGGTACTCCAGATCCAGTATAATCGAGGATCTCATAAATGGAGTTGCGAATACGTTCGGGATCCATGGGTAAATGCGTTTCCAATGGATAATAACTCACCATATAAACGATCTTGATGTCATCGGCTGTTCGTACGCGTCGTACACAATACATCAATTCATCCGTCGAAGCTTGGAATTCTTGAGCAGTTGCTTGGTCCAAATATTCCTTGGTGATGCTGACTGAACTGGTGCCAGGAACGCGGCCAGCGGCTTCCATTTCTTGCGTAAAGCTGGATACATGCATCAAATCTTCTTCAATGCCAGGTCGCCAGATTACAAAGGTTCCTTTTCCTCGTCCTCGTTTGACCATTCCTTCTTTTTCTAGATCCAGAATGGCTTGTCGAGCCGTGATTCTCGAGACATTATATTTTTGTTGGATCTCTAATTCACTTTCAATGCGATCACCTAATTTTAGATCGCCATTCAATATTTTATGCCGATAAATATCTTTAATTTGAATATATAGCGCTTTGGCTCCTTTTTCCGTATTTAAATGTTCCATATGACCCACCTTTGTCATATTGTATCATTTATTTTAGTACTTTGTCTTCTCTTTTTATCAATTTCGATCCATTCATCCAAAGTCATTGGTTGATAATCCGAATACATACAAAAACAATTAATGATCTGACATGGAATATGTTCTTTACCGCCACCAATCGCATCATGCCATTGGCGATGGACATAATCTTGATAGGCATCTAAGATCGGCTGGTCTTGGGTATTATGAATATGTCCATGCAACATATATGTCTTGGCTTGGCCATCTTCACTTTTTCGATATTGCCCATTGTAACAAGCAATCGGATAATGACACAAAACCACCTTTCGCTTATTATCCTTTAATTCCTTATAGGTTTCGATCCAGCCAAATTGACTTCGATCAAATTGTTTGTCATCTAAAAAATAGTCATGATTTCCCCGAATCATAAATAAGTGTCCTTGGAGCTGATCGAGGATCTGTTGGGTCTGGGCCAAATTTCCCCAAGATAAATCTCCTAAGATCACGACTTCGTCATTTTTTCGGACTTTTTTATTCCATTGTTCGATCATATATTCATTCATCGTTTCTACGCTATCAAAACCACGACGATCCATATGTTCCAATAGTGCTTTGTGATAAAAATGACAATCCGCTATATAATATCGCATACGTCCTCCACGAAAAAAGCGGTTGGACCGCTTAGCTACTTACCTTACATGCATAACCATCGGCTTTATACGCCTTCATGGTCTTCTTTAAAGAAACGACCTTATTGCCTTTGGTTCCCTTACTTAAAAGACCGGCATCTACCAATGCATCAAAATCCGCTTCATTAAAATTGATTGTTGTCGTGATCTCAACTTTGGAATCCATCAAAGTACCTGTTACGGATACGCCTTTTAGATCTTTATATTTATCTTGTAACGACTGATTGATCGAATCTTGTATTTTGGTCTTATCCATATCATCACTAATGGAAATGCCCATGTCTTTAAAGGTCAAAAAAGAAACTTGTTTCATGCTTTGAATGGCATCGCCTTTGACTTCCAATGTGATGCTTTCTTCGTTATCTCCTGTACATACGGCAGTTTTTTTCGTTGTATCTTCTTCCGTTTTTGAAACCGGTGCCTTATCCGTATCATTATGGATGATATCGCTGATTCTTGCACATCCACTCAATAGGATCAACAGACATACTAATAGACATTTTTTCATACTGATTCCTCTAAATGTATCTCAATTTTAACACAAAAGGACGAATCAACCAAATTGGCGATTCGTCCATACAGATAACTTTTGGAGTCCCTTTTCTAACATATGGGAATCTTGTCCCAAACCAAAGCGAACATGGTGATCAAAGCCAAAACAAGAACCGGGCACAAAGAAAATGCCTTCTTCATCCAGTAATCGATTGGCTAGATCGGTACTGGAAATATCCATATCATACGATAAGAAACCAACCGTTCCTGCCTTTGGCATGATCAGATGATAATGCGATTGGGTTTGTTCCCATGTGGTAAAGATGTGTTTATTCTGTTCAATATAGGCTTTATTCTTTTGCAGGATCTCGTCTTTATGAGCGAGCACTTGGGCAGCTATCGTGTCCATCAATGGACCCGTTGAGATCATGGTATAGTCACGACGCACATTGATCTTCGAAATCAAAGATGGGCAGGCTTTGACCCATCCATATCGTAAGCCTGGCAACGCAAACACTTTACTTAATGAACTTGTGGCAATGCCTTTTTCATAGAGATCACTAATGCTTGGTTGATCATCAAACCCGCGATAAACTTCATCACATAAGATCCAAATCCCCTTTTCTTTACAAATCTGGATCAATGGTTCCATAAACGATCTTGGAAACATCGTGCCGGTTGGATTATTGGGATTATTTAAGATGATCATTTTGGTGTTGGATCGAATACTTTCTTTCAATTCATCGATATTTGGCATCCATCCCATTTCTTCTTTTAACGCTAACAAGGTTGCGTCTACCCCTAGAGATCGTGGATAATCCCAAAATTGTTGATAACCCGGCGTATAGGTAATGATATGATCTTTTGGTTCTAAAAGAGTGTCCATCACATGTTGATTGGCTTCTAAACATCCATGAAACATCGTTAAGGATTTTAGATCATGGGTGGTATACAAGCTCAATATGGCTTGTTTTACCGCTTCCGATCCCGTAATATCTCCATAATCCAGACCCAGATCTGGATCGATATCTACTCGTTCCATCAATTCTTGCCAGGTACAAGCTTTCACACATGTATCCGTCAAATTATAGATGGCTTTTTTTTCATGATCATTCATCCATTGTTCCACTTTGAAGTCGTTGATTTTCATTGATAGAATACCTTACTTAAGAAATCTTTTGCCCGATCCGATTGTGGATTCGTAAAGAATTGTTCACTTGGTGCATCTTCAATAATTTTACCACTATCCAAGAAAACCACACGACTACCTACTTTCCGGGCAAATCCCATTTCATGGGTCACAACGATCATGGTCATTCCTTCTTTGGCAAGATCCGTCATAACTTCCAATACTTCTTTGATCATTTCTGGATCTAAGGCTGAAGTGGGTTCATCAAACAACATGATTTCCGGATGTAAACAGAGTGCACGAGCTATCGCTACACGCTGTTTTTGTCCACCAGATAATTTATTGGGATATTCATCACGTTTTTCGGCTAAGCCTACACGATCCAAATATTGCATCGCAATTTTTTCAGATTCTTCAGGCGAACGCTGTAAGACATTGATCTGCGCCAACGTACAATTTTCAATGACGGTCATATTGGGAAATAAATTGAAGTGTTGGAACACAAATCCCATCTTTGATCGTTGGGCACGAAATTTTGCTTCATTGGATGGGTCCATCCATTCCTCTTCCAAATAGATCTTGCCGCTTTCGGGATGTTCCAAACCATGAATACAACGAAGCAGTGTACTCTTACCGGAACCGGAAGGTCCAATCAAACTGACAATTTCTCCTTTTTGAATTTCCAAGCTAACATCAGACAGTGCTTGGGTATGTTCAAAATGTTTACTAATATGGTCAACTTTAATCACTGGCTGATAACCTCTTTTCTACATAACGTCCCACAAAGGAAATACTGATTGTCATGATCAAATAGAAAATGGCAGCCAATACATAAGGGGACATGACATCATAATATTCAGTACCTAAAACTTGTGCACCTTTTAATAATTCCACCGCACCAATGGTTGAGATCAAAGATGAATCTTTGATCAAGGTAATGAATTCACTGATAACTGGTGGTACGATGCGTTTAAAGGCTTGGGGCAAGATCACAAATCGCATCATTTGTTTATTGGTCAGACCCAAAGTCTCACAAGCTTCCCATTGACCACGATCGACACCATTGATGCCACTACGAATCAGTTCGGTCTGATAAGCACCACTATTGATTGACATCGCAATGATACCAATATAATAAACATTGATACGTAATACACCACCGGTCATCGCTGTATAGATCGATGGAATGACGGAAAAAATAATCAGGATCTGTAGCAATAAGGGTGTACCACGAATCACTTCCACATAAAAATTGGCAATGGCTCTGGGCACAGCGTGTTTGGATCGTTTGCCACTGGCTCCTAATATACCTAAAAGTAATCCTATCAATAAGGAAATCGCCGCTATCAATAATGATAGCAGCGCTCCCTTAAATAGATAGAATACGTTTTCGGCGGTAAAAATTTGATTAAATGCTGGAAACATTCTATCACTCTCTTTTCTGTTTTTTTATTCGTCTAATGGTAATACACCGTATTTGTCACACAATTTCTTATAGTCATCGCTGGATTTAAATTCTTTGATGGCTTTGTTGATCTTCTTGATCATCTTCGTGTTTCCTTTTTTCGCAATGATATAGTTCTCTTCATCTTTCAAAGAACCATCCAATACTTTATATTCACCACTCGAAGCATATTCTTTCGCAACCGCACTATCAACGATAGCTGCATCGTATTGATTGGCTTTGATTGCGTTCATGATATCTTGGACATCTTTTAAACCGGTTGTGTCAGAGCTTGTTTCCTTGGCAGCTTCTTCACCAGTAGAACCTGTTTGAGCGACCAATTTCTTATCTTTTAGATCATCGACAGAACTCATATCGGAATCTTTGGCCACAACAGCAACTTGTCCTGTCTTCGTATATGGATCTGACCATTCTACTTTACGTTTTTTACTATATGTAAAGCCGGAAATACCTACATCGACCTGACCGCCATTGATTTGCGTAATGATATTGTCAAAATCCATCTTCTTGTATTTGAATTTTACGGTATGGCCTTCTTCTTTGCTCAAATATTTTTGGAAATGAGAAACCATATCAATATCAAAACCAACCATCTTGTTTTTCTTTGTCAAAGATTCATACGGTTTATAGTCGGGTGAGATCCCCACTGTAATTACTTCCGTTTCATCTTTTGCACAAACTTGTTGCGTTCCTAGACCAACTAACGATAATGTCATCGCAAATGCGAGCGCTACTTTTAGAATTTTTTTATTCATCTTGCTTCTCCCTTTCTCCACAAAAAAAGCCGTCCTTCAATAGAAAGGACGACAAGTTATCGCGGTACCACCTTAGTTCCATCCACTTTGTATGGATGACACCTCATTCTTAACGCGAATTCACGACGTTGCCTCCATTTTTCGACAACGTAACTCCAAGACACGTTCCAAATCTATCCTTCATGGCTTGCACCAACCGCCAATTCTCTAGCAAGTATTCGATTTGTACTCCTTCTCTTCTTTGTTTATAAAATTATTATACACATGCCAAAACAATTTGCAAGAAATTTTCACTAGTTTTTCAATGCTTGCAAAGGCGCTGGAATACGGCCACCACGCTGGATCATGATATCATTTTCGGTTTGGTTGACTGGCATCACAGGTCCTGCACCTAACAAGCCACCAAAATTCAATTCATCTCCGACATCTTTGCCAATGGCTGGAATCACACGTACCGCTGTTGTTTTGGTGTTGACCATACCAATGGCAGCTTCATCGGCAATAATACCGGAAATAACGGAAGCCGAGGTATCACCCGGAAGGATGATCATATCCAAGCCAACACTACATACAGCGGTCATCGCTTCTAATTTTTCCAGTTTCAATACGCCCGATCGAGCGGCATCGATCATACCAGCATCTTCACTAACTGGAATAAATGCACCGGATAAACCACCTACATGACCAGTTGCCATGACGCCACCTTTTTTAACGGCATCATTCAACATAGCTAAGGCGGCAGTGGTGCCATAGCCACCACAAGTGGATACACCAATTTCTTCCAAGATATGAGCCACACTATCGCCTACAGCTGGTGTTGGTGCTAAGGATAAGTCCACGATGCCAAAGGGTACACCCAAAGCTTTGGAGGCTACTGTTCCTACCAATTGGCCCATGCGGGTAATCTTAAAAGCAGTTCGTTTGATCAAATCGGCCACTTCATCCATCGGTAAGTTTTTGTCGGCTTTAGCCAAAGCGGCACGAACGACCCCCGGTCCGGATACGCCGACATGGATCTCACAATCGGGTTCACCAACGCCATGGAAAGCCCCTGCCATAAATGGATTATCTTCGACCGCATTACAGAAAATGACCAATTTGGCAGCACCTAAACAATTGTCATCTTTGGTCCATTCGGAACATTGTTTGACGATCGTTCCCATTTTTTTGACGGCATCCATGTTGATGCCCGCTTTGGTCGAACCAATATTGACACTGGAACATACATGTTGGGTCTTCGCTAAGGCTTCGGGAATCGAATCAATCAAGGCTTCATCCCCAGCAGCATAGCCTTTTTGTACCAAGGCGGAATAGCCCCCAATAAAATCAACGCCTAACTTTTGGGCACATTTTTCTAAGGTCAAAGCATATTCAACGGGATTGCCACCGGATACACCCACTAACATAGAAATCGGTGTGACACTGATTCGTTTATTGACAATGGGAATACCATAGGTTTTTTCGATCGTATTGGCTGTTGAAACTAAGTCTTTGGCCAAACGACATATTTTCTCTTCCACTTTTTGACAAGACACATGAATGTCTGGATCCATGCAGTCAATCAATGAAATACCCATGGTGATCGTTCGAATGTCTAATGTTTCTTCATCGATCATTTTAATCGTTTGTAGAATTTCATTATCGTGCATACAATGCCCCCTAGATTCGATGCATCGAATTAAAAATATCCTGATGCATGACTCGAATCACTAAATTGGTTTCTTTTCCTTTGGCTTCCATATGATCAACAAAATCGGTAAATTCACCTTTCATGTCATCGATGGAAATACCCATGGTCATGGTAAACATACCATTGACGATCGTTTGTGATACGTCTTCGATATTCACATTGTAGTTTGCACATTCACTCGCTACCATCGCTAAGATACCTACTCTATCTTTGCCAATTACACTGATAATTGCGTTCATTGTTCCCTCCTAAAATTTGATTGATTCCACCGCGAATTTATTCAATTCATACGGTTGATACGCACTTTGGATGCCCATCACATTGATATCATATTCATCTGGCATAAATTGTACTTGTTCTTGCTTACGTAGACAAGCAAGAATTTTTTCACTTTGTTGTGCTGTCAACGTTTTTCGTTTGGACCAACAAATACGATTCTTTTTATCCAGTAAGAACAATTCAATATCCAATGTGGTTTGTTTCAACAATTCCTCTTTCCAATCGCATTCTTGAATATTGAAATAGAAATCGCTGGAATCAATATCGCCACCTTCTAAGACAAAGATGGCAATATCTTGGGTATAACAGAAATGTAAATCTAGTGGTTTCTTTAACATGGCTAATTCTTCTTCTGCCCAGGATTCATCTTTGATCACCAACATAAAGTGGTCTTCGACAAAATCCATGATAGAGCCCATGTCTACATCATAAGGAAATTTTTTCATAATCCTATTGTAACATGAAACATCGCATTCGTTGGATAATTATAGACGCACTTTGATTGACATAAGTCCGATATCGGACTATGGTAATGCATAGGCTATGGAGGTCTATTATGCAAACCATACAACGTTTCAATCGAATCAATGATGAAATCAATTATCTCTATCACACAGCCAGTCACAAAATGGGTCTGGCAGATAGTGAAATGATCATCTTATATCTTTTACATGATTATAAAAAACTGACTCAAAGTGACATCATCAATCGAACGGGCATGACCAAACAAACGGTCAATTCTGCCATTGCTCGGATGGAAAAAGAAGGTTGGGTCCAGTTGGGAAAGCGTACCCACCATCGAAAGATCATTTCGTTTACCGCATTGGGAACTCAAATCTTACAAGACGTTTTGGGGCCGTTCATCCAAGCGGAAGAAAAAATTTTTGATGATTGGTCCCAAGAAGAAATTGATTTGTTTTTAAAACTTAATTGTCGGTATCGTGATCAATTGCGTCATGTGGTCGACACGATCAAAGAAAGGAGATAAGGCATGAACATTCAATTATCCGATCATTTTACGTATCGTAAACTCATTCGCTTTACGCTTCCATCCATCACTATGATGATCTTTACTTCCATTTATGGTATGGTCGATGGCTTTTTTGTTTCGAACTATGTGGGAGCTGTTCCTTTTGCTTCCTTGAATCTAGTCATGCCTTTTATCATGATCTTATCGGCCATTGGCTTCATGTTTGGTACAGGTGGCACCGCTTTGGTATCTATGACATTGGGCATGAAAGATAACAAAAAGGCCAATGAGATCTTTTCTCTATTGGTCTATGTTCTATTTGGATGTGGTGTTTGTTTAGCCTTGTTTGGCTTCATTGCCGCGCCCCAAGTTTCAAGAATATTAGGTGCGACTTCACAAATGATGCCCTATGCCATTTTATATATCCGTATTTGTATGATCAGCTTGCCTTTTTTTATGCTCCAAAATCTTTTTCAAAGCTTTTTAGTAACGGCAGAGCGTCCCAAACTAGGCTTAAAGATCACGATCTTGGCTGGTTGTACCAATATGATCTTAGACTACGTATTTGTTGGTCGTTTGGGCTGGGGATTGGCTGGGGCCGCTTCAGCCACTGTCATGAGTGAGATCATTGGCGGATCGGTTCCTTTGGTCTTTTTCTTTCTTCCCAATTCAACGACGTTACGATTGGGCAAGACCCATATGGATACGCAAGCCATCCTTAAAGCCAGTACCAATGGAGCATCCGAATTTCTATCGAATGCTGCCACTTCCTTGGTGGGAATGTTGTATAATCTGCAACTATTAAAGTATGCCGGTACCAATGGAGTAGCTGCCTATGGTGTCATTATGTATGTCAACTTTATCTTCGCGAGCATTTTCTTTGGTTATACCATGGGAGTATCCCCAATCGTTGGCTATCACTATGGTGCCCATCATACCAATGAATTGAAAGGCTTATTACGACGATCCACGATCATGATCCTGATCACATCGGTGGTCTTAACGATTTTTTCAGAGGTCGGTGCCACCTTTTTGGTTCGGATCTTTGTGGGCTATGACGCTATCCTTATGGCATTGACGGTTCATGGCTTTCATTTGTATTCCCTATCTTATCTGACCATGGGCTACAACACTTTTGGGTCCGGTTTCTTCACAGCTTTAAACAATGGTCGTGTCTCTGCTTTTTTATCGGTCATGCGAACCTTGGTCCTCCAACTGATTGCGATTTATGTATTGCCTTTATGGCTGGGCGCCGATGGTCTTTGGCTTGTCACCACCCTGGCAAACACCATTTGTTTCTTTTTGACCATTTGGACATTGATCATCAATCGAGAGGAGTATCAGTACTAAGCGCAACGGATCGAATATGCATACCTACCACAAGGGCAATACCAATCAAACAAGCAAAAATCAAAGTTGGGATCCGCCATTGTTTGTATACGTTAGAAAACCATAATCCACTTACGGCTGCAAAAGAAAAAGCAGTATGTCCAGATGGAAAAGAATAGTCTGTCGGACAACTCACCAATAATGGAATCATTGTATTGACATCACAGGGACGAATTCGATGGAACAATAGTTTCATGATCACATTGCATAGTAGCACATCGATGCCCATCACGATCAGGATGAAAAGTCCTGCTTTTCTTGTTTTCTTATGCATCATTAATAAAAGGGGCAATAATATCCACAATACAAATCCATTGGAGATCAGTGGCATGATTTAATCCAGTAAGGGTGTTCGTAATGTTTGAATGACATTTAAAATTTGAAGTTCCATAATAATATCCTTTCCCATGCACCCTGCTCTAGAAAAGAGATATAAATTTTCACGTTGGAAATACCTAAACAATGTATAAACAATTCCTCTTTTTCATGAATATAGCCATTTCTTTTTGTCAAAATTTCTATGTTATTTGATCCACGCAATGCCGAGTAAACAAAATAGGATCCCAACGACTTTTTTCAAATCAACCGATTCATGAAACACAATGGCGCCCATGACCAACAACAAAATGGCTACTACGATATTTGCGATGACCGATGCTTTACTAATTTCCCAACCGGCCCGATACATCAACATGTAGCCTCCTTCGACACCGATGATGACAATTCCTAACAAAAGATTATATTTATTGATGTTCACTTTCTGATTGAAATATAGAGTATCTTTTGTCAGAAGAAATAAGAATAAACTGCCTACAAATGCCACTCCATACGTTGCTGCCAAACCGATAAACGGATTGATATTGGATGGAAGACTTTTACTGAATGTGTGATATCCAATATTACAAAAAATGACAATGACCAATGGTAAAAAATATGGAATGCTCATATTACCTCAGTTCCTTTCTCATCCATACATGGGGACATCCTTCATCCATATAGATATCTCCTAATGAAAAATATCTATTTTTCTCATAAAACGGCGTGGCCCTTACTTGTGCTAATAATTCAGCCCTATTCCCTTTTCGCTTTCTTATTTCTTTTTCAGCCACCTTCAACAATTGGCTACCTGCATTCCTTCCTCTATGATCCTTTAGAACGGCGATTCGACCAATCACATAACATTGTCTTTCTTCCGAATAATAGATCCTACATGTTCCCACGGGATTGGATACATCCAATAACACAACATGCAATGAGATCCGATCCGTTTCATCAAACTCATTTTGAAATCCTTGTTCTTCCATAAATACTTTTTTTCGTATTCTTTCTGCTTCTTTTGGTAGTGTTTTAAAAATTTTTGCTTCCATACTTTCATCCCTCCTATAAAAAGATAAAAGGCACCCAAAACATAATCTTATAGCTTCAAGCCGTACCTACGATTATGTTTTGAATGCCTTATGATCACTCACCCGGTGATGAGTGAAAGCCTTTATTCTGTTGTGCTTCTAATTATTCAGGATAAATCAACGATTGTCCATAATAAAATGATTTTCCATCCAAAAAACCACCTACTCTTTCAAGTAGATGTCTTGGATATATTGTTCATTGGCTTTCAACAATTTCTTATAATAGGAATCATAGCTCTTACTAAACTTTCTTATGAGTGGAATAGCGATTTCATAATACTTATTTTGTTCCATATATTCTTGTAGTTGATCTTGGATGGATTTCATTGGACTCTTTTGATAATCTTCACTGTTTTTATAGGATTCATATTGTGAAACAGATTCTTTATGTTCTTTGAACCATGTTTCCACATCTTTAATGGCTTCCTGTTTGTTTTGATGGATGGCTCTCAAAGCCTTCCTATCAAAACAGGAACTGATCTGTTCAATATATGCCTTTTCTTCTTGGCTTATCTGAAAAGCTGGAAGGGCATCTAGATATTCAATAAATTGTTGAAAGGCTTCTTTTCCTTCTTCATCTAAAGGCTCATCAAAAAAAGGTTGATAGGATGCAAACAATAAATCGCCAAAATATCCAGGAAAAGCTCTTTTCAATCGGACATAAATCGATTCTTCGGCTTCCAATCTATTTATTTTTTCATTGATCCTATTTTGACTTTCACCATGCAGCATCAATACTAGGATCTCCTTTCTTTTTTCTTCACTATCCAATTGATGCTCTTTTTCTCTAAGCAAAGAAGCTAACGATTCATTACTGGATAGATATTGTTGCATATCGGATAAGGATATACCTAATTTTCGAAAGATTGAAATTTGGCTAAGAATGGCAACATCCTTTTCACTATAGTCTCGATAGCCATTTTTTAATTTTGTAGGATGAATCAAGCCTTTTTCTTCATAATATGTGATGGCTTTGCGGGTTAATCCGGTTTTCTTTTGCACTTCATTTCGAAACATGATCGATCACTTCCTCTAATGAAACGATAGCATTGTCCCCAATGGGCAGGTCAAGACCTAAAATCGCTGATTTATTTCTGTATTTCAACCTTTTCGTTTCTGGTTCCTGGATTGGTTTGAATAGCTGTAAAGAACAAGGTCTTATATTTCCATTGATTGGGTTTTCGTGAATCATAACTGGTTTCATAACGAAATCTTGGTACTTGGTTAAATTGTGTAACAGCCACATAATCCGAAAGCGTAAAAAGAATAAATAACAGGAGCATACATCCTACCACTGTTTGTACTCGCCATCTTTTGTTCACCAAAATACACAAGCCAAACAAAACAATGAAACTGCCCAAGATTGCATAAATACTGCTCCAACTGCTTTCACTTGGAAAAATGATCAATGCCGATAGAATAATGAAAATCCCAAAGATTAAAATAAGAAATCCACCCATTTTTCGTCTTTCTGCTTTTATCTCATCGTGGCTATATGCCGCCATTACATGTGCTGTTTCATTCGATTCTTGGTTTCTCATTTTTTCCTTTCTTTCACCCGAAATAAGTTCTGGTATACTTATTGCATAAAAATCAGAAAGCATAACAAGCATATTGATATCTGGTAAGCTCGTACCGGTTTCCCATCGAGATATGGTTCGATTGGAAACATGAAGTTCTTCCGCCAAATCTTCCTGAGTCAGATGTTTTTCTTTTCGTAGTTCTTTGAGAAAAGCCCCCATCTTTATTTGATCCATATTCGTTTCTCCTTGATGTCATCCTAATCATACCTTCTCTTTCCCTCTTTTTACACGACAGAAAACAAGAATCATGACTAGACACCTTTGTCTAGTATGTATAACACGCATATTACAAATATAATCAAAAGGCGCCGATATTCTATTTTGAACGAATATCTGCACCTTTTATTTATTTTCAATCTATTTCACTTACTCTTTGAAATGCCTATTTTGCTGGAACAATATACAAAACTTCAGTGTTGTCACATCTACCATTTAATTATCTATTATATCTTTCATATACTGTATAACATGATCCTGAATTTGTCCCAAAACTTGCTTTGTATCTAGATTTTCACTTGGAAAACGGAACAATTGTTCTAAATATCCTTGTTGTTTCATGATACGGATACTTTCTGGATAAACCAATCCATACACAAAACAAATATGAGCTACATAATGATCCATATGTGTTTGTGCATGAGAAAGATCCACCAATCGATGGGACAATGCATCCTGTATGATCGCATTAGAAATATCTTCTTGTTGTAATTCTTCTAATGATACATCATAAATATCTTCCAGTGGCGTTTCCAAATTCACTTTCAAAATATCAATTTTATCGGCATCCCTTAAGATTTGGGCAAACAATACTTCTCGGTTTGTTAAGTCTTTTGGTAAGGCATACACATTGTGATAAAAGACAGCTTTTTTAATCAATGGATCTTCGCTTGGATCCAATATGTATTCACGAATCTTATTTTGTGAAAATAAGTATCGACAACTTAATAAGGCATGGTTTTCTGATAAAGAATCGTAAAAAGTACCATATTGTTGCACTTGCACAAATCGCCCAAGATCATGAAAAATTCCTAATAACCAAGCAAGATCAATGTCTTCTTGATTCAAGTGTAGGCTATGAGCAATTCGTTCACACAAACTAGCAACACGATAGGTATGATCGATCTTCAATTTAATCTTGATGTCATTTTCATCAAATATGGATACATCTTTTAAAAAAGTTTCATTCACACACTTTCTATCTATTTGCATATCTACATTATATATTTAATTATTGAAGATTGCTTAGATATTTTACCTTTCGAACAATCTGCTTTTTACATACCTAATTTAGGAAATTCATCACCAGTTTGACCATTGTTTCTTTTTCTTCTGGTCGCGATTGGGCAATCATCAATGCAATCGCAACCAATGCACCATCCGAGATCATTTGCTTACCATCGACAATCAGATGCTTGTTTTTGTTCAGAAATTCTAAAAAGATCGATGCACCAATTCGTTTACAACCATCTACAAATGGATGATCTTTAATCAAGAAATACAGTAAATACTTGGATACAATTCGGTTCCAAATACATTTTGATAAACCGCTGCCAAGATACCATTGAGTTTGCCCACTTCTTTTTCCACTCCAAATACATCGGAGAAATCTCCATATTTCATGGAATCAATCAAATGACGACATTCTGCATATGTCATACGATAAATCGTAGTGGCCCCTTTGGCTTAGGAATGGTCCCATGATCATAATCATCTAATAACGTGAGTGCATGAGAATAAGCTTCTATCACACTGAATACTTCTTTTTCTTCTATATTCAAAGTAGATGCCAACATTCTTGATTGGATCGAAATGGTTTTATTCAAGACATCTAATCGCTTTTGATTTAACGCATACCCTTTGATCATATAGTCTTTTAAGACCGATGTTGCCCATTTACGAAAAACAATACCCTTTTTTGATTTCACTCGATAGCCAACGGATATGATCATATCTAAATTGTAATACTCAATATCACGTTTTATTTCCCTTGAACCTTCTTTTTGAACTGTCGCAAATTTTGCGACAGTTGAAGAATCAAGTTCTTCTTTCAATGCATTATTGATATGTTTACCAATTGTTTTAATATCTCTATCAAATAATGTCACAATTTGATTTCTGTTCAGCCAAACCGTATCTTTGTCAGGCGTTACTGTCACATCAATTTGTAAATCTCCATTCACGAATTGAATGATTTCATTACTCATTTTGCCCCCTATCTGCATGTTACACTGATTTTCCATGACATACGTATGATCAAAACCAATTCCTAAACCTGTCCATCCGCTTCTTTGACTCCATGGGATACCTGTATTATCTGTATTTCTTTTTGGCAATATTATCGATTGAACACAAGATTCCATTGTCCAATACATAAACGACTGTACCAATCGCCTTGTTTCCTATCTTGTCATATAGACGACCTGCACTCATGCTTTCTCCTAAGACCGTGTATGGACTGTTGGCCACATAACCCACTTTTCCAAGACCTTTTACATTGACTTGGATGGCTTCACGATCATATTGATTTTCTTTGTCTTTGATCAATTGAACGCGCATACCTGGTTCAAAAAATTTACTTCCATAATAGTATTTCGTTCCCGTGATAGTAAAAAATGTTTTCTTCATAGCATGTGCCTCCATTTCTAGGTCTTTTCTTTCTACTATCACTCTAACAAATACCATGTCCAAATTTTTGGACTTTATACGATTTTCTAAAAAGAATTCTTCTTTTCAAATTCGATATGAACCATAAATAACTTTTTACGCTTGGAGCGAATATAAAGCTTGGTAAACCAATGATAATGGACGCCCGAAATGGGATAGCCTTCTAAATAACTCTTTTGCGATACATGAACGATACGATCCGACCAAGTGGGTAATTCTTTTTCAGCATCATTCAAATAAAAAGTGATCTTAGTATCATTCTTAGTTTGATTGACTTGGCCATTGCCATTTTTCACTTCTTTATAACTAATGGTATCAAACACAAAAGTTGCACCCGGAAATCGATGGGCTATCTCTTTGATCAATGTTTGCACTTCTTTCTTGGAAAAATAGTGAAGGACACCCGCTGCAATAAAGATAGCCCCTTTTTGGGCATCAAACGGAATTTGATCCATCCAAACAGAATTCGTTAGATCACACGCTATATTTTGTTCATTCTTTCCACAAGGAATGTAGGTATTTCGACATGCGATCACATCGGGCAAATCCAAGTTGATCCATGGATTTTGTTCATTTTTCATTTGTCTTCGTAAACAAGAAAGTCCGGCTCCCATTTCAACAATGGTTGCGTTGGGATGGATTTGAAGATACCATGCAATCTCTTTGGAAAAATCATATTGACGCATGGCACCGGCTAAACAAGCACATTCCATATGATAAAAAATAGTAGGTGGTTTGGTTTCTCCCATTTCCTGTAAGATACGGATGGCATCATGATCTGGTAAAATTTGGGGAAGCTTTTTAACCGCTAAAGCACGACACCAAAGCGGAATACAAAGGGTTCTTTCAACACTGTCTTTTTTTAGTTCCATATGTTATCCTCATCTATATTTGTTAGTACCTTCTAATTATATCAACACATCGAATATATTTCATAGGACTATATAGATAAATAGAATCCATATTGACATCTTTTTTTAATGTTGCTAGAATCTAGTTACTCATCGGGGAGCGTTATAAGACACAATTGTGGATCTTAATCGCTGGACAAGATGACAGGTTGAAATACCTGTAGTCTTGTTCAGCTTTTTTTGTTTATTAGGAGGAGATATTATGGATACAACCATAAAAAATTCATTAACAAGTGGACCCATTGTCAAACCCTTATTAAAATTTATGCTACCCGTGATTCTTGCCTTGTTCTTACAAGCCATGTATGGTGCTGTCGATTTGCTTGTGGTGGGACGGTTTGCGACCACAGCCGACATTTCTGGTGTTTCAACTGGCTCTCAAGCCTTACAAACGATCACCAATGTCATCGTTAGTTTTGCTATGGGCATCACTGTCACCATTGGTCAACAATTGGGTGCGAAACAATCCGAAAAAGTCAATCAAACCATTGGTACCGGAATTCTTCTATTTGGGATCATTGGCGTCATCTTAACGATTGTCATGCTCATTTTTGCAGCCCCCATTGCTTCCTTATTGAATGCACCAAAACCGGCCTTCAACCAAACCGTTGGTTATTTACGCATTTGCAGCATGGGCTCTTTGATCATCATTGCCTATAATCTTATCAGTAGTATCTTTCGTGGTCTAGGCGATTCCAAGACCACATTATGGACCGTAATGATTGCTTGCATCTTTAATATTATTGGTGATCTGGTTTTAGTGGCCATCTTCCATATGGGCGCCCAAGGTGCAGCCATCGCAACCATTGTTTCCCAATTGATCAGTGTGATCTTGTCCATCCAGATCATTCGTCATAAAAATCTTCCTTTTCATATTCATTTGAAAATGGATAAAGAATCTTTGCACCGCATCATCCGCGTGGGCTTTCCCATTGCCCTACAAGATTTTTTTAGTAAGCCTGAGCTTCATCGCCATTTTAATGTTCGTGAACGCTTTAGGCATAACGGCTTCGGCAGGCGTTGGTATTGCTGAAAAAGTTTGTGCCTTTATCATGCTGATTCCAAGTGCCTTCATGCAATCCATATCGGCTTTTGTTGCTCAAAATGTAGGTGCCCATAAAGTCGATCGCGCCAATAAAACTTTATTCTATGGTATTTTGATATCCTTGATATTTGGTATCACCATGAGCATTTTAACCTTTCATTTTCGCAGCAATATGGCCGGTATCTTTACAACCAATCCCATGGTCATAAAAGCCGGTGCCGACTACTTAGAAGCCTATGCGATCGATTGTTTATTGACTTGTTTCTTATTCTGTTTTGTTGGTTTCTACAACGGTGTAGGCCAAACGATTTTTGTTATGATCCAAGGAATCGTAGGAGCTTTTGGTGTCCGTATTCCCGTTGCGTATGTTATGAGTCATCAAAGACCAGTTTCCTTATTTCATATTGGCTTGGCCACCCCATGTTCAACCCTTGTCCAAATCATTATTTGTTTGATCGTCTTTCATCATATGAAAACAAAGTTAAAAGAATCCCGTACTTGACGATACCCTTCTTTTTCACTACTCTTTGGGTATGCATAAACAACCAACTCATATTCAAGTACGTGGTGCCCGCGTCCATAACTTAAAAAATATCGATGTGGATATTCCCCTTCATCAAATCACGGCTATTGCTGGAGTATCTGGTTCGGGTAAATCTTCATTGGCCTTGGGCGTTCTCTATGCCGAAGGATCCAGACGTTATTTAGAAGCTTTATCCACCTATACACGAAGACGCATGACGCAAGCCGAAAAAGCCGAAGTGGATGAAATTCGTTATATTCCTGCGGCTTTGGCCTTACATCAACGCCCCAGTGTACCTGGTGTACGAAGCACGTTTGGAACAGCTACTGAACTCTTAAATAGTTTACGTTTGATGTTCTCTCGTTTGGGTTCACATCGTTGTCCCAATGGCCATTATGTAAAGCCTACATTATCTGTAGCGGCCGAAAAAGAAATCGTCTGTCCTGTTTGTGGTGCCCATTTTCGTGGTCCATCTGCGGAAGATTTAGCTTTTAATAGTCATGGTGCTTGTCCTACCTGTCAAGGTACAGGATGGGTACAAACTGTTGATGAAAGTACTCTGGTTCCCAATGAAGATCTAACCATTGATGAAGGCGCTGTCCTTCCTTGGCAAACATTGATGTGGTCTTTGATGAAAGACATTGCTCGCGAAATGGGTGTACGAACCGATGTTCCTTTTAAAGATCTCACACCCAAAGAAAAAGATATTGTTTTTCATGGACCCGCCGTAAAGAAAAATATCATTTATCAAAATAAAACCAGTGGTGCCGCTGGTGATATGGACTTCACCTATTTTAATGCCACCTACACGGTCAAAAACGCCTTATCCAAAGTAAAAGACGAAAAAGGGATGAAACGCGTCGAAAAGTTTTTGAAGACCGAGATTTGTCCCGATTGTCATGGTACACGTCTTTCGAAAACTGCACGTTCTTCTCTTTTACGTGGCATTTCCTTAGATCAAGCTTGTGAAATGACCCTCCATGAATTGGTCCAATGGGTACAAACTGTGCCAGATTCTTTGTCTGAAGAAATGAAACCCATGGCCCAAAGTATTTGTGATTCGTTTTTACATGTGGCCAAACGATTGTTGGATCTAGGATTGGGCTATCTTACGTTAGACCGAGCAGCTTCGACTCTTTCCACTGGAGAAAGACAACGCATGCAATTGGCACGGGCTGTCCGTAATCGTACGACCGGTGTCTTATATGTTTTGGATGAACCATCCATTGGACTACATCCAGCCAATATCGAAGGGCTATCCGGTGTGATGGATGATTTGATTGCGGATGGCAATTCTGTCATCTTGGTCGATCATGATACCCATATTTTAAAACATGCCGATTGGATGATTGAATTAGGTCTCCAAGCCGGTGCCAATGGCGGTAATCTTTTGACTCAAGGCACCATTTCAGATATTGAAAAAAATCCTTCTTCGATCATAGGTCCTTTCTTAGCGCAAGATGCCAAACGCGTACGTCCTGTTATTTCCGATATATTTGCTTTGGGTTCGATCCATATGACAACAGGTCCTATTCATACGGTCAAACCATTGGATGTCCGATTCCCAAAAGGTCGCTTATCCGTGGTTACGGGTGTTTCTGGTTCCGGAAAAACCACAATGATCCTAGAAAGTCTGATTCCTGCTCTACAAGCACAGATAGATCATCAACCCTTACCCAATCCGGTTCTTACATTAGAGTGTGATGGCATCGAACAAGTGAAGCTGATCGATGCCACTCCGATTGGCATCAATGTCCGATCGACGGTGGCAACCTATGCCAATGTACATAATGAACTTCGAAAAGTCTTTTCGAAAACAGACGAAGCCAAAGATCAACAATTAAAGCCAGGTGCGTTTTCCTACAATACGGGTAAATTACGGTGTCCTACTTGTGATGGCACAGGAACCATTAGTTTAGATGTTCAATTTTTACCCGATGTCGAAATCACTTGTCCGGATTGTCATGGTACGCGCTATAACGAACAAGCCAATCATATTCATTGGACCAACACAAAAGGGAAATCGTATACGTTACCCGAAATCATGGCCATGAGTGTCGATCAAGCCTTAGATGCTTGTACGGGATTAAAGATAGTCGAAAAACGCCTACAAGTTTTACATGATCTTGGACTTGGCTATCTGACCTTGGCCGAACAAACGCCGGGCTTATCGGGTGGTGAAGCGCAACGCTTAAAACTAGCCAGTGAAATGCGACGTCCACAAACCAATTCACTCTTTGTGTTTGATGAACCAACCATTGGTTTACATCCACTCGATGTTCAAACGTTGCTTCAAGTCTTTCAAACCCTCATCGAACAAGGTGCCACCGTCATCGTCATTGAACATGATCTCGATGTGATCCATAATGCGGATTATATTGTGGATATGGGACCTGGTGGTGGTATCGATGGTGGTACCATTATCGCAACCGGTACGGTAGATGATATCAAAAACACCAAAAAGAGTATCACAGGAAAGTATCTGTAAAAAAAACGGCTGGATGTCCAGTCGTTTTCTTATAGCTTCATATAATCTTCCATATCATGGAAGCCCATCTTTTGATACAAAGGCTTGCCATCGACGGAAGCTTCCAAATAGATTTTTTGAACATGCATTTCTTTGGCTTGTTTGATTAACCAATCCACGATTCTTTGACCAATGCCCTGTTGACGATATGGTTTCCGCGTATAAATATTCATGATATAGCCACACAATCCATTGGGATTATCTGGAGAGGGCATTTCTTTTTGAATGCAGATACCACCACATCCTACGATCTCATCCTGCAACTTGGCAAAACATGCGATGTGTTGATGAGTGGGCAACATTTCTTGATAATACTTGCGGTTTTCACTTGTTAATTCGGATAAATCGACATCTTTTGGTAGATGGAACACTTCATGAAGAACTTCCATGCGCCAATCCATTAATAAATCGAGATCCTGGATGGTGGCTGGTTGAATGAGGATATCCATTAGAATCTTCCTTCTTTCATGACGATCGGCAATTGATTGATATCTGGTTTGCCATTGGCATTTAAAGGAATTTCCTTCATTTTGACAAAGAATTCAGGAATCATAAAAGAAGTTAGGTTTTGAGCTAATTCCTTTTTCAGATCCGATACTTTGAGTTCGGGCTCACCAACGATATAAGCCGTCATATAGGAAAGGCCATGCTCATCGGTATTAGCTTGGACTACGGCTTGTTGGATATGTGCACATTTATACAAACAAGACTCCACTTCTTTGACTTCAACGCGTTTACCATAAATCATGATTTGCGAATCTTTGCGATGTAAAAAGGCAATGTTACCATCGGGTAAAATATACCCAAGATCCCCACTATGATACATTTTCGATCCATCTTCTAATGAAACAAACATTCGATTTTCTTCATCATGATTACCAATATAACCATTGGAAACGCCATTTCCATAAATACAAATTTCACCGGTTTCGCCTGGTTTCACTTCTTGGCCCTGTTCATCCAAAATTCGAATAGTTACACCTTTCACTGCATGACCAACCGGATAGGTACCATCCGATAATGAGTGTCCGGTGTTGCAGTGATAATACGAAGCACAAACCGTCGTTTCCGATGGACCATAGGTATTATAAACATCAGCTTGATCCAATAGATGATCCACATAGGAAGCCCGAAGGACATCGCCTCCACTAATCAATAAACGTAAGGAATGCGGAATTTCTTCCAGTCGATTCATATCCGCAAACAAATATGGAAAACCACTGATCATCGTAATGTCATATTTTTCTACAAACTGCATCAAAGATTGTATATTTGTTTTAACTTCTGGCGATGGAATCGCAATAGCTACCCCATTTAATAAGCTCGCAAATACTTCTTCCACAAAAATATCAAAGGAACAAACCGAATACTGCAACATGATATCCTGGTTGGTAGGATGAAATTCATTCGCAAAGGCTTGTACATAGTGACAAACATTTTGATTGGTCACACATACGCCTTTGGGTTTTCCTGTTGTTCCCGATGTATATAAAACATAGGCAGGTGAACTGGGTTGGGCCTGTGTATTCTGTGATTGTTTGTATTGATCATCAACGAAACAAGTTGGAAAACCATCCAACTTGGATGTGTATGCCTTTTCCGTTACGATAAAGTCCACATCCGCTTCTTCCATCATGTACTGAATGCGACCAGTTGGAAACGTAGGTTCAGCTGGTACATAGCGAGCTCCACATTTTAGGGTTGCCAACATGGTGGCAATCATTTCAGCTCGATGATCCATCACGATACCAACCGTTTGTACATCTTTTGATAATGTATCGGCGATTTGATTGGTCAATGCCAATAATTGCCCAAAAGTCATTTGCCGATGTTCCTCGATGATAGCGATGCGATCCTCATTCTCTTTCACAACTTGTGTGAATAAACCATACATTGTTTGATTCATGATTGATCCTCCCCAGAAAGAAGCCACATTATGCCTCTAACCATTCTCTGTTCCGCTTCTTGATAATGATTGCCTGGATTCCATTCAAGCCGAGTCTTGATTCCTTTTTCTTGATAGTACTTTACGAGCCTTTCTGTATTCGCTTGTACTGTTCTTAATACAGGATGTGGGGTACATGCTTCTTTCGTTCCTAATGAAAAATACAAACGATCTGGTTGTATGCACATCTCATGATGCTGGATGTATGCACCAAAATCAGGAAACCAAAAAGAACCGGACATGCTCCCTGCACGTTGGAATAAATCGGTATGATACATTGCATATATCGCAAACAATCCAGCTAGAGAATATCCTGTTAGGATTCGATACGTTGGCTTCTCATTGAGCCCATCTTCCACTTGCGGAACGATCTCATGGGTCAATGTCTGTAGCCAATCATCCGCTTTTCCACCACAAGGCCTATCTTCTTTCGATAATGGTGGACAGTACCAAGGAGTCAGATCATCATCCCAATGTAGATGACTGATTACGACCAATGTATGATCTGGACATCTTGTTTTTAATTGACGACAAAAAGCATCACCATTATCCATAAAACTATGCATATATACGATTGGACCTTTCGTTGAGCTTGGATATACGCACACTTTTCTTTGTTGGATTTGAAATTCAAATCGATCCATATTCTGTTTCCTCTATTTGTTTTTGGTTACCCTAACACATTTCAATTTGATGTACAAGTATGCAAATTTTTCATATTGCCTAGAAAAAAAGCCGATCCATTTCGATCAGGCCTTTCTTTCTTTTGCCAATTCACAAATAATTTTTGTACATGTATCCAACCCAAATTCACCACTATCCAAACACAAATGATAATTCTTTGCTTGCCCCCAATGACGATCGGTATAGTATTTATAATTCGCTGCCCGCTTTTTGTCTTTGTCACGCAACCGCTTTTTCGGTTCTACATCCGTTTCCCCATAGACTTCAACGATCCGTTTTACTTTCTTTTCGGTGCACGCATGAATGAACACATGAAGACAATCTTCACGATTTCTTAAAATATAATCCACACTTCGCCCTACGATCACGCAATTTCCCTTCTGCGCCAAATGTAAGATGATCTCTTGTTGTTTGGCCCATAATTGATCTTCAATCGAAGCTCCCGTTGCCGATCGGCCAATAAATGCATAACTAAAAATATTCGTTCCTAACGCATATTCTCCACGTTTTTCGATGTAATCTTTTGAAAATCCCGTTTCCATCGCAATTTTTTCAATGAGTTCTTTATCATAATAAGCATATCCCAATGTTTCTGCGACTTGTTTCGCAATGGTTCGTCCACCACTACCAAATTCTCGACTAATGGTAATCACTCGTTTCATGTTTTCTTACTCCAATCCAATTTCTTTTTTCACGCTACGATACATCAACCAAGCTACGATCACACCACACAATTCCGCAATCGGGAAGGCCCAAAACGTCAAGGATGGATTGCTTGCCATTCGTATAAATAACCAGGCCAATGGAAGATCGACCAAAACCATACGAATCAAAGAAACAATCAGAGAATACATACCTTTACCTAAGGCTTGGAAAATGCCTTGTAAAGCAATATTGAAACCCGCAAACAAGAATCCGGTAGCGATGATCTTCATGGCAACAACACAAACAGAAATAATTTCTGGCGATAAGGCAAAAATACTCGCCAAAGGATTGGCAAACAGTTCCAAGATGATCATACAGATGCCCAATAAAATAACAGTATCCAACGTTCCATATTTGATACTATCTTTAACACGTTGCATATCACCTTTTCCATAATTATAAGCAACCAAAGGAATCAAAGCATTGTTTAAACCAAAACCCGCAAAGAACGCAAATTGTTGGATCTTATAATATACACCATATGCCGTTACATAATTTTCGGAAATACCCGCCAAGATAATATTGACCCCATAGGTCATAAACGACATCAAAGCTTGTAAGATGATGGCGGGAATACCAATTTGATAAATGTGGACAATGATCTCTTTTTGAGGTCTTAAATAACGAAGACCATTTTTGATTTCGGGATTAAAGAAATAATGGAAAAACATATTTAATCCCAAGGTGACCATTTGACCAATCACGGTCGCATACGCAGCGCCACTGATGCCCATGACAGGAAGACCAAACCAACCAAAAATCAATACGGGATCTAAGAAAATATTGGTAAGAGCTCCAGCTAATTGAGCGATGGTCGTTTGAAGTGTTTTTCCTGTGGATTGGAGCAATTTTTCATACACCATGCTCAAAATCACACCAAAAGAAAGAAAGACACAAATGGATAAATATTGCGTACCCAACATCAAGATCAATTCATTGGATGACTGCGATCGTAAATACGCATCGAGTCCAAAAATACCAAATAATAAGAATACAACATACGTACAAATGCCTAAGAAAATCGCATTTCCAGTAATTTTATTTACCATTTCATAATCTTTTTGTCCCAAAAATCGACTAATCAATGCATTCACACCGACACCGGTTCCAACGCCAACGGCAACCATCAACATCTGAATTGGAAAAGCCAAGGTCAAGGCATTCATGGCTTGATCGGCAATCTTGGGAATCTGTGATACAAAATAACTATCAATGATATTGTAAAGTGCTTGTACCACCATTGAACAAATCATAGGAATACCCATGGTCAACATCAATTTAGGGATGGGGTGTATCCCCATTTTATTGCCAGTTTCTATTGTGTTTGTCTCACTCATTCTTTCTGCCTTCTTTCTGCAAATAAAAAAAGTGACGTTCACGTAACCTGGTACATATTTGTATCCTAGATTTACGCTTACGCCACTTTCGGTTCGCGTATTTTATACCATTTTATTTTCAAAAATGTCAATATTTTTTTGATCGAATATAGGGTTCCAATCGAGTCATGATTTGTTTTCTAAAGATGAAAACAAGAGCAGCCATCAGGGCAAGAACGACAATGATCGGCAAGAAAATATGCCAGTTTACAGTGAGGAAGGCATCGCCACAAACGACATCCAAAGCAATGGCTGGCAAACAACCAATCGCTAAAGATTGGATAAATCCAACAAAGGTCACTCTTGTTTTAGCGGCCATATACGGAATCGTGCCATTGGGCACAACGGGTAATAAGCACATATACAAAACCACTCGTTTGGGATCTTTCACTTGTTTCATCAATTCTTCCACTTTGGGATTGCGTCCATAATGAATGTTTTTGGAAACATCCATCTTTCGTTTGCGAGCCCAAAGAAACATACAAGCATTCACAACCAAATTGGTCAGATAACACATCAAGATGCCTTTGCCTTTTCCATATACAATGCCAGCCGTAATATAGATTGGTAAAGCCGGAAGAACGATCGAAATGGTTTCTAATATTTGCAGAATGATCAATACCGATTCACCCCTTCGTCCTTCTCCACGAATATAAGTCGTCAAACCGACAATGTCATTGTTTTCTAAATATTGAAAGATCTTGGGAGAATGTTGAAAAAGAAGATGCACCACAAAAAGGCCAACCATCACAATGCATAAGATCTCAATCGTTAAGACTTTCTTTCTTGTTTGTTTCATCTTCTGCATCGTATCAAATCATTTCTATGGAATCAATTGTTTTCGTTGATAAAACGGACCAATGATTCATTTAGATACTTTGATAGATTTATATATTTCTTTGGTTTTCAGAAACCTTTATAATTCAATTATGAAAATGAAAAGTACACGCTTTTTGGATAAAAAAATCTATTTCCAAATTTCAAGGATCCTCATTGGATTTGCCAGCCTCTATAGTGATCTACGAATCGCTTGGAGCATTCATCCTTCTATCCTTTTGTATTTGATCGTGTTGTCGACAATTGCCTTGGCATTTCAAATATTTGCCGAACACGTTGGCAAATATTTTCCAGCCTATCGCCAAATCGCACTATTTTCAGGTTTGTATTTAGCCTTTCTTACCTACCACATTTCCACATTGATCGTAACCGATCTGGTAGGTATCTTCCTTTCCTATGACTTATCCCGGTTAGGCTTGCTAGTAAGTATCGCCATCACGATCTATGGAAGAGTTCATGCGCATTCGATCAAAACTGTGTCGTATACCTATAAAACAAACAAACTACCGGCTGCTCATCAATACACCATTGTTCAATTGAGTGATCTACATATTGGTGAAATCATTGATCACGCCTATATCCATCATGTCGTCTGTCAGACCAATGCCCTCCATCCCGATCTGATCGTGATCACAGGCGATGTGTTTAATCGAACCAATATACGTAAACCCAAAGACATCGATAGGATTTTTGCGGAACTGGCACAACTCCAAGCTTGTGATGGAGTCTTTGCGATTTGTGGAAATCATGACCCATCCATAGACAGTCCTTTATGGCAGGATTTTTTAAAAAGATCAAACATCATTGATCTCAATAATCAAAGCTTTATCAGCAAAGAAATCAACTTGATTGGTCGCACTCGACTGGTTTCGAATCCAACCCGCATCCATCTCAAAGGTATGATGCAATCGTGTGATCGTTCCAAACCCATCGTGATTCTAGATCATGATCCTTCTGGCATTGTGGAAGCACAAGTACAACATGCCGATTTGATCTTATGTGGGCACACCCACAAAGGTCAATTTTTTCCTTGTACTTTTTTTACACGCTATTGGTATGGAAAAGATTATTATCATGGCAAACATATCCAAAATGGCACGTGCAGCATTGTTTCTGCAGGAACGGGATATTTTGAAATTCCTGTACGAATTGGCACCGATAATGAAATTGTGAAGATCCAGCTACAAGGCATCCAGTAAGAAATCAATGTTCTCTTTTTGCGAACAATACCTTTCGGTAATATACGATAAATTTGAAAATGATATAAATATAAATAACAGAAACGACCACAAGCAGGATCCATGCCACCGGTCTATCCAGTGAACTGTGAATGATAAACAAGAAACCAATAAAGACGATGATCAACGGGATGATCCTTCCTTGATAGACTCGTTTGATCATGTCTTGTTTGGATTGCTCATCACAAAAAATTTCTTCCTTTTTACCGTTCATGGCTTGTTTTGCCTTACGAAAATAGGAAAAACCATTGAGATCTTGGATGTATTCCCAACCACAATCTTCAAACATCTGGATGTAATCTTCCTGATCTTCTTGGGTCTTTTTACTATTGGTATCACGATAATCCAATTGATACACCACCTCTTCTGGTTCACAAGATTCAAACGTATACTTGAAACCATTCGTACTTTTCAACTTCCATCCCTTCTGGTGCATATCTTCCAAATAGTCCTGCTCTTTTTTCCAATCACTGATGTCAAAAAATTTCCATTGATGCTTAAACATGTTGTACCTCCTTCATATTTTTGTACAACCTTTCAATGCGCTTCATTTCTGTTTGCAGTACGATTTCTCCCAATGCAGTGATCACATAGATCTTTCGTTTTTCTTCTTCACGCACAAACTGGATCAGTCCATCTTTTTCCATTTTCGAAAGGCTTCCATACAAAGTTCCCGGGGCAATGCGAATTTCCCCATGGGTCAACTTTTCAACTTTCTGAACGATGCCGTATCCATGCGATTCATTTCGTAAACAAAAAAGAATGTAAAAGGCGGTTTCACTCATAGGGACATAAACTTTTTTGATGTGTTCATCCATACATATCACCTCGATATATCGCAGTACTATCCTTCCACTTTATATAGCAGTTCGCTATATCGAAGTCAATCGTTAAATATAGATTTTAAATCATTTCTTTCCATCCTCCGTTTCTTTATCCAATCCCATTGCGCTTATCTAATAGATGTACTATCATCTATTTAGTTGATAGTACATCTATTAAGGAGATTCCTATGAGTGAAGAAATGAGAGAAATCACCAAAATTGCCAGAGAAGTATCGAAATTTACCGTAAAGACCATGAAGGCCGAAGGCATTGGAACCGCAGAATTCGATTTCATCCATGTGATCCGTCACAATCCGGGAATTAACCAAAAAGGGATACGCGAAATTCTCGGATTGGATAAAGGCGCTTGTGCTCGACGAACGGCATCTCTGGAAGCAAAGGGCTATTTGATTCGGAAACAAGATGAAAAAGATAAACGAAACTGGAAATTGTATGCATCCGATAAAGTGGAGCGTTTGAAACTTTCCAAGGTTGAAATTGAAAATCTCTATTACGATTGGCTGGTTCAATGTTTGGATGAAAACGAAAAGCAGACGTTTTATACCCTTCTTCATCGATTATATCTTCGAAACAAAGCGGAGTCCAAAGGGGGATTTTCGCATGTTCAGAAAGTTGTGAACGATCATGAAAACAGATAAATTATTAAAACATCCCAACCAAATTCGTACGTATTTTCGATTTGAAATACCAATGCTTATCATCGTATCGATATCCGGTCTGCTCTATAATGTTGGACTGTTGGCAGGGCCCTATTTTGAAGGTCAGTTGGCTCAATGTCTCTATGACATCACCAAAGCCAAAGCGACTTGGCAAGATATGTTACGATTGGCCCTTTTCTATATATTGGTCATTGCCTTGGTACAACTAGCCAGAGCCATCAAACGGTTTGGCGTACGAAGATTTGCGAATGATATCAGTCGGGCCATGCGTCGAAGTCTCTACAACTCGCTTGTTCACACACACAAGCCAAAAGAAAAGGATATGGGCTCGCTTTTAACCAATGCGATTGCCGATGTCGATGTGTGTGCCGAAGGCATTCGTAAATTTACGACTGAACTCTTTGATACAGGAGTTGTTTTGATTGCTTATACATGTCTTTTGCTTCATTACGATTGGAAGCTAGCCATTTTATGTTGTTTGTTTGCTCCGATTGCGTACGTTGTTGCCAATCAAATGAAACATAGAGTCACTGCAGCCAATATTGCTTATAAAAAAAGTGCTTCTTCTTTAAGTGCTTTGACCATGGATCGTATCGAAAATAGTCTTACCTATCGGGTATATGGACGTGAACAAAATCGGGATGAGGCCTATGAAAAAGTGTTAAGTGATTATGAAGTCAAAAGTGCGAAAGCCAATCTTTATGAAGGGGCTTTAACCCCTTTGTATGATGCCATTGCCATGCTTGGCACCCTCATGATCATTTACTTTGGTGGGAAAAATGTAAATGGAACGGGTTGGACTGTCTGGAACATTGCAGCTTTTACGACTTTTCTTTCTTGTTTCACAAAACTAGCCGTCAAGACCAGCCATGCCGCAAAGCTTTTTAATGCCGTGCAAAAAGCAGAAGTTTCCTGGAAACGCATTCAACCTTTGATGAGAGAACCCATCGAAGAGGACGATTCCATCGATACGGTACCTTTTTGTCCCATGACTGTATCTTTCAATCATGTGTCCATTGGTTCGCTCTTACACGATATTCAATTTATTGCCAGACCCGGCGAGATCATTGGTATTACAGGCGAAGTGGCCAGTGGCAAAAGTTCACTCGGAAAAGTATTGATCGATGAAATCGATTATACCGGTTCCATCACGTGCAATGGAAAAGAATTACGCGATATGAGTGAAGAAGAAAAGCGTTCTGCGATTTCCTATATGGGCCATGAACCCCAACTGCTTTCGGTTTCTTTTGAAGAGAATATTTGTCTAGGTCGTGATCTATGTGCCACTACCTATTTGAAAATGACCAATCTGGATCAAGATCTCAAACAAATGGATCGTTTGGTTTCGGATCGAATTGGAGATGCAGGATCGATGTTGTCGGGTGGTCAACAAGCAAGACTGGCACTGGCTCGTACGTTGGCCCATGCCAAACCCATCCTTCTATTGGATGATCCCTTTGCCGCTGTCGATCAAGCAACGGAAACAAACATATTAAAAAATATTCGTCAGACTTTTCCCCATCATACCATTCTTTTCATTTCACATCGTCTTTATCATTTTCCCTCTTTTTCTCATGTTCTTTATTTACACGATCATACAAGTACGTTTCTGTCTCACGACGACATGTTGAAACAAGAAGCTGGATATCGAAAATTGTTTATGCAACAAAGGAAAGGAGAAGATTCGAATGACAATGAATAAGATCGTACAAACATTCATGAAACAAAACAAGAAATGGATGATTCTTTTGATCGTGGTAATTGGTTGTTCTGTTTTCACTTCTTTGCTTCCTCCTTTGGTTCTGGAACGCATTGTCAACCGTCTTGGGAATCAACGATTCATATCCTTCCTCCTTGCACTTTCGTATTTCTTATGTATCGTTCTTGCCGATATTTTTGAATCGCTACAAAATGCTTGTATTACCATTTTTGGTCAGAAAATGACCCATGCGATTCGATCGACTCTTTGCCAAAAGCTTTCACGACTATCACCACAATATTTTCATGTCCATAAAGCCGGTGAAATCGAATCCATCTTTACCAATGATGGAGATGCCATTGATATTTTGTATAGCGATGGGATCGTAAGCATGATTGCCGATTGTTTCAAGCTCATTGCCATTTTTATCGTCATCTTTACGCGTTCGAAAGGTCTGGGACTATTGCTTCTGGTCATCACACCATTTTTGTATTTTTTTACGCGATGGGCACAGAAAAAAATGAACAAAGCCCAATTGGCCAATCGGAAAGCCATTGCTCGTGTAAACAGCCAAGTCCCCGAGACGATTCGATGCATGCGCATGATCCATGGTTTTCATGCCGAAAAATATATGGAAAACACCTATGACAGATACATTCAAGAAAGCTATCAAGCCATCGATCAAGGAAATATCATTGATAGTATCTATTCCCCTGTTATCTTGATCACACAAGCCATTGTTACGGCAATCATGATGATCTTTGCGGCGAGTGGATATCGTTCCCTTTTTGGTCTATCCGTTGGATCGGCCGTAGCTATGATTGCTTATGTGGCCAATATTTTTTCACCCCTGGAAAACATTGGTATGGAAATTCAGAACATGCAAGCTGCGAGTGCAGCGATTCATCACATTCAAACTTTTTTGAATGAAACCGACTGGCATCCAGAAGTCAATACAACCATAAAAAATAACGACATCTGCTTTGACCATGTCACATTTGGGTATGATCCTGAAAAACCTGTCTTTCAGAATTTATCTTTTACGATCCATCCTGGTGAACATGTGACATTTGTAGGTCGGACCGGAGCTGGTAAATCCACGATCTTTCGATTATTGACGGGTCTATACAACCCTGATGCAGGCCATATTTCTCTTGCCGGCTATTGTCCTGTCGCTCTAAAACCGGAAGAAAGACGAAATGTATTTGGATTGGTTGAACAAGACTTTACCTCCGTTCCTGGAACGGTTCGGGATCAAATCACATTGTATGCATCCTATAAAGATGAAGAAATCAACAAAGCCCTTCTTCTTTTAGGATTCGAACAGACCATTGAAAACTTACCTCATGGTTTGGATACGCCTATGGATGAAGATTTATTTTCAAAAGGACAACTCCAACTGCTTGCGATTGCCCGGGCCATCGTTTCCAATCCTTCGATCCTTTTATTGGATGAAATTACCGCGAACTTAGATGCCCAGACAGAAGATCGTATCCTTTCGGCTTTGCGTGCCTCAAGTAAAGGTCGAACTGTCCTATCCATATCGCATCGGCTTTCCCAAAGTATTGGTCCAGCGCGAATCATTGAAATCAAATAAAAAGCACGATAACTCGTATTACCGTACTTTTTTGATGAAGGGAATCCATTCATCCGACTTGTTTCAATTTTCCATCTTCCATTTGATAAACGATATCTACTAAATCAAGAACACGTGAATCATGGGTAACCATGATGGCTGCTTTGTTTCGTTTGTGCACTTCCATCGCAATCATCTTGACGGCTTGTCTGCCTCGTTGAGAATCCAAAGAAGCGGTTGGTTCATCGGCTAAGATCACATCTGGATCTGTAATAAAAGCTCGTGCCAAAGCGACGCGTTGACGTTCTCCACCCGACATTTGGGATGGATAATGGTCCATGATCTTGGTCAAATCTAATTCTTGTGCCAATTGTTCTACCTTTTCTGGATTGGCTTTTTTTACCACATCCAATTGTTCACGTGCCGTAAGAAATGGTAACAATTGATGATTTTGAAAAATAAAACCAATATGATCGCGTCGAATGGCTGTCCAATCTTGCTTTTTCTTCATAGAAAGATCTTCTCCACACAATATGACTTTTCCTGTATTGCCAGAAAGCATCATTCCGGCAATATTCAAAAAGGTACTTTTGCCACAGCCAGAAGGCCCGACAATCGCGACAAATTCACCAGCATGGATCGATACATTCACATCTTGGAGAATTTGTCTTTTCTTTTGGCCATCTTGATAACTCATAGATACATGTGAAATTTCTAGGATCGTTGACTGTTTTTGGTTTTGCATTAGTTGTCACCTCCAATGATCATCGCCGGATCAATTTTTGCCACGCGTCGAACCGATACCAAGCCACCCACTAAAGAAATCAATACAAACGCAAGTAAAATCGTGATTTCTGCTCGGCCATTGAGATAAAATGGCATGCTTGATGGTAAGACATAGGACAGAATTTGCGTCAATATCGCGGCAAGAATAGCGCCAAATGAGGCAATCAACAAGACTTGGCAAAGAATAAATTGTCTTAATTGACGCATGGATGTACCAATTGCTTTTAATACTCCAAATTCTTTTTCTTTTTGGAGATTGATCACATAAAAGAAGATACCAATGATCACCGCTGTAATGATCACTAACATCCAAATGACCATGGTGATCGTACTTTGTTCCGCACGATAGCCAGGAATGCTGTTGATGATCTCCGATTTAGAATAGACAGCCGTACCATCTACATTGATTTTTGGTGTATTCGATTGTACGGCAATTGCATGATACGATTTCACATATGCTTGAGGATTTACTTTTTTCATGATGGATGCATAAGTATCCGACGACATATAAATAACGGATACATGTCCATACATCTGATCCGACACAAACCCACATACACTCATCACAACTCCCGTCGAAGCATCTTTGATGTGATCCCCTACTTGAATGCCATCTTCTTGAAATGCATCATCCAATACAACTGGATTTTCAGCTTTACTTTTGGCTAGTTGATTGGATGGGGATAAGAAACTATGGGGATCAATGGCAAAATAGACAGCATCCTTCTTTTCATCACTATTTGCTGTTTGAATATAGGTTCGCAAAACATCCAGTGATGTAGTCTTTCCTTTGGTTTGTTTCGTTATTTCTTGGTATTGGTGGTCAGAAAGATTGGATACAGTCAACAATTTTTCAGAGTCATCACTCAATACAAAGGATTGAGCATCCAAGCTTTCAACACTCGAAGATACGGCTCTTCCTAAGCCATTGACCAAACCCGAAAGAGATAAGACCATAAACATCATCAATAAAACGATGATACTGATCAATGCATATCTTCGCCAATTATATTTCAATTCTTTCCATGCAAGTCGCATACGTTTCCTCCTATTTATATTTTATCAAATATGATTTGTTCAAATCTATCTGTGATTATACGCGTATTCTCAATAAATGCAACAAACAAGCCATAAAAAAAAGCTTCGAATAACCTGCATCCTAGATAATTCTGAAAGCAAACAAAATGACACGGATAAAACAAACAGAAAATATTTCATCTTTCTACCACGTATTATACATACAGAAACATCTACAGATTTATTGCTGTATCACAAAACAAATAAAAAAATACCCATTACGTACGATCCATCCCATTTACAAAGATGGGCAAAACCACTCGCAATCAAAAGGAAAACCATTGATTCTTTTGATTGCGATGTAAAATAGATAAAGCAAAAAGTCCAAATCCTAATATGTCAAAATTGTTTATTTGTAAACATGGAATGGGTACATTTAAAACAATTTCCATATACCACCTGAAAAATATGTCTTTTGTTTCCTTTGCATACAAAATGATTCTATAACTCGTAAAAAGAAATCAGAAAATCTGTCATCAAACTTTTCATATCGACTCTCGTTGCTTAAGACCAACACAAAGAAAAAGAACATCGTCCTAAATGATATTCTTACTTGGCTTGGATACATTGTTGACCATCTTTTTTAATACACGCATACATTCTATGCTTCCTTTCCCATCTACTTCCGGTTCTAAAGATAAGCTGCCTGTATATCCATTTTCACGCAAACTCGTTAATAAATCAGAATAAGGAATATCTCCCTTGCCAACAGGAACATGCAGAAATGGTTTGGGGCTAGACGCATCATAGCGATAATCCTTGATATGTATATGTCCTATATAAGGAGCCATATGTTCTAATTCTTCCTTTAGATTCCAATGCATATATTCCTTTGGCACATTGGCTGGGATAGCGCGATAGGAATTGGCTGGATCCCATAGTAGTTTGAGATAGGAACTTTGAAGGGCTCGTACAACTTGTAGCGTCATTTCCCCTTTAGGCAAGTGAGAATATGGACAGTTTTCTAACACCAGCGTGACTTGATAAGATTTCGCAATTTCTATAGCTCTTTTGATATTCGGAATGATTCGATCCATATCTTCCTTGGTCCCAAAAGGACCTTTTCGATTATCGGGCCAACGGAAAGGAAATATGCGAATGGTTAAACAATGCAATGCATGCGCGATTTGGCAGGCATTTTCTAAAGCATGCAGATGGGTTTTGATGTCTCCTGTCCCATTTCTTGTTACGATATCCAAATACAAGATAGGAAAATGACTAACAAATCACTACACAGTGATAATGTCAGCTACACGATTTCTAGCTTTTTTCTTCAAAACTTGAGCTATCTTATGCTTTCGTTTATTTCCTTGCTATACTATTTATACAAGGAGATTTTTATGTCCATCATTTCTATACAAGATTCTCTAAACGATCAATATGAAAAGCTATTGTTTGAACGCGATGCGCTTCGTAAGGATGCGGCTTCGATACAATTGGCCTACATTCGAACGTTTGGGCTTTTAATCAACGAAGCCTTTGCAGCAAAAATAGCATGTATCCGACTCAAAAAGCAGATTGCATTCTATCAAGCCGCTCTAAATCAAGGAAAAGAACTTTCCATGGATGAAGTAGACCAATATACAAAACAAGTGATGCAAGCTTATCAAAAACAGTTGCATGAAATGTATGAAAAAACTTCCATGGCTATGCAGTGCAAAGTATCTAGCGAGGCCACCGTCTTAGCTGTAAAACAGAAATATCGCCAACTTGCGAAACAAGTCCATCCAGATTTGCATCCAGAATTTGTCAATGATCTACGATACAAAGAGTTATGGTCACAAATCGTGGATGCCTATCATGCCAATGATTTATCTAGGTTAGAAGAGCTAGAATTCCTCATGCATCAAATCGAAATGGATCATTCCTCTCTTTCCCTCGAAGTGCCAAATATTCAAGAAAAAATTCACGCTTTACAAGATGAGATCCCAACAATTATTTCAAGTGATCCCTATCAATATCATACGATCCTTGAGAATGATGATTTAAAAGAAGAAAAAGTGAATGAATTAAAAGAAGAAATTAAAATTTATTCCCAATACAAAGAAGAATTACAGAAAGTGTTTGAAAAGATGATAACAAATAACGAGGTAAAAGAACCATGGCAAACGAACTAAGCAAGTTAAATCAACAATTAGCAACAATAGCGAGCGAAAATTCTTTAGATGAGATCATAAAGCCATTAACTCGTGAAATTCACTTATTTGATACCTATATTGCCGGTACATCGCATATCACTGAGCCAAGTGTTTTTCAACAAATCAAAATCGGTGATACCTTACATTTACAACGGGAACAAAATCGTTTTGATGAAAATGCAATACTCGTTTTAACTTGTGATGGAAAAAAACTTGGATATATTCCCGAAAAAGATAATGTAGTGTTTTCTCGATTGATGGATGCCGGCAAGCTACTATCAGCTACAATCATAAAAATCAGTCAAAAACATACTTTCACATACATTCAAATCGCCATTTCGCTTATCGATTTTTAGAGGCACCCAACATGAATACAGAACAAGCATGGAAAATATTCAAAGAATATAACGCAAAAGACAACCCTACACAATTTGAAAAAGATGCTTTTATTGAAGCATCCGAATTTTATATATATGCCGATCGCGATACACCGGATCGTGATATCGTATTATTCAACTTAGCCTCCTTTTATTACGACAATGAATATTATCCTCAAGCAAAAAAATATTATGAGATTTTAATTGATCAATATGATGATTTGTCCAAAAATTTAGCTCAAACTTGTCTTGGCAAATTTTATTATTATGGCCATGATGGAATGCCAAATTATCAAAAAGCCTATCAATATGCCAATCAAGCAGCTGAATTTGAATCGAATTTGCAAGCCCAATGGTTGAAACTTGCTTGTATCTATCAGTTCAATGATTCGCCAAGCACTGACACAAGGTATACAGAATCCGTTTTTCAGTTGACCGAAACAGTGGTCCACAGACAAAGCAGTTGGTTTGCACCTGTTCCTGAAGCCAAATTACTGATTGCTTCCATATTTTCAGAAACAAAGGACCCCTCCATCAAAACGATATGTGAAGAACTACTTCAAGAAGCACGAGCCTTTTTACCAAGGCGGTTACAACAATCAAAAAATCCAGATGACCTTTTATTGATGCACCAAATCATAGATATGCTTCCACATACTGGTCAGGAAATTCTTGATATCTATGATTTAATATGGTTACTAAAAAAAGATAGCGCCGTTTCATTTACGTATGCAGGTGCTCCTTATGAAGTCCATGCACAACAAAAAGACCATCATACCGTCATTTCTTTTCAAGACAATTGGTATTGTTCCATTGATGATTTTCTTAAAAAAGCAACCATTGATGGACATGTATTACGTGGTATTGCCCATCAAATTTCAAACATAACAAAAAGATAAGAGATCTCGTCTCTCTTATCTTTCTTTCCCATTGGCGCGAAAATCAAATATATCTTCTCGCTCTAAGATTTGTGCCCATCGTGCCGATATCATTTTGGCATAGCGAAAATCAACCAAGCCATAGGAGCCAAGAGCATATGCATCGTTACACTCAATAAGGATGGTTTGATGGTCTTTTGTGACTCCAACATCCATGGCACAAGCCATAGGGCGTTGCTTCCAATTTCGAAAAGCATCCATCATTTGATCCAAAACAGTGGGATCGTATGTGTAATGATAATCGCCTTTATATGGTCGAATATCGTAAATCTCATCATAGTAAATAAAACATCGCCATTCTCGCCGAATATCCATGGCTTCACTACATAATACATCATAGTCTTCGCTATAGTTTCCACACCCAACCAGATCTTGGATCGAATGAATGACTTTTCCCGTAAAAGCCTTGGATCTTATTGGTTTTACAAACCACCCTGCTGACCATTTTTCAGGATCGGTTGCGATTGCATTGATCGTATCTTTCCAGATTCGTCTTCCTAAATATGGTTGTAGACAAGCTGGATAGTCATCTACATGCATATGATCATATCTAAATTTATGAAATACCGTTTCGCATTGCGCAATATAATCAATCACGATATCTTCTTTTGTGATCGTATCATATATATCATCTAGACTTCGATAAGGTACAATTTCAGCACCTAACTCACTAAATCCATAGATGGCTTTTGTAAAGTTTTCACTATGTCCAATCCATAAACCAGAATTGGGATTGACCTTGCATTTCACATACACTTTCATATTTTCACCCTTTCCTCTATCATCAATCGGTCACTTTGAAATTCTTTTAGATAGATTCGATATTTTTATAATACGGTTTGTCAACAACATATGCAAAAAATCGGTTTGTAATCCTATTTTTTGTCCTTTTGAAGCTCGTCAAAATCATTCAAACCAACCGGTTCCGTTCTCCTTCTTTGTAGGGATGAGACAATAAAAAACTGGTCCATCTTGAATAGCAATTTATTCAATAATTGATCAGTTTTCAATTACTATTTACATGAATTTCTCATAACAACAATTGACTGTATATTTCTTTATCACGATCTTTGAATACATTAAATACAACTTGATGTATGGTTGTTTCTGGATGTGCATCCAACCATTCTTTTACCGTCTTTACCGCAATCTTTGCTGCTTTGTCTTGCGGAAACATGAACACACCAGTCGAAATGCAACAGAAAGCGATATTTTCACAGCCATGCTCTGCTGCAAGGTCCAGACTATTCCAATAGCACGAGCTAAGAAGTTTTTTATCCTTCTTTGTTAGCCTATTGGATACAATAGGACCGACTGTATGGATCACATATTTTGCAGGTAAATTATATCCCGGTGTAATCTTGGCCTGACCAGTTGGTTCTTCCTGTCCTTGTGCTTTCATGATCTGATAACACTTCTCACGTAGTTCCACACCAGACATCGTATGAATGATATTATCAATACAACCATGAAGTGGAGAAAAACAACCTAGCATTTGTGCATTGGCTGCATTTACGATGGCATCTATACGAAGGGTAGTGATATCCCCTTGCCAAAGAATCAAGCGTGGATCCAATGGCGTAGGCAAAAGATTCGATACTTCCGTGATTCCTTTCTCTTCAGTCATACCTTTCAATACTTCTGCTTGTTCCTTATAGAATCGATCGGGTAATGTATGAGTGGCCGACATACGAACATTACATAGGGCTCGATATAAATCAAATGCCGGCTGTAGATCGGTTGGAAGTGTATATCCTCCATATTGTGGCATTTCTTCAATCAAACATTGAATCAAATAGTGAAGTGCTTCTATCTTTTCAAGATTGGTCATATCCCTCCTCCTTTCACATAATGTTTACTTTTCAATCGATACTATGAATTGTCTACTGTGTCTTCCAAAACGGCTAAGTCGTAAGATTCTGCAATACTGCTCCGATATCCCCATCAATACATATGGACCGGTTTGCTATCTCCTGTGGACAATAGGCCTCCCCTTTGTTGAGGCAGGCATAGAAAGCATGCGGATTCTCCTTTGTATACTGCCAGAAGGGATACTTGATAATAACCGGGGTATTCATTCCTACACCCAACTCCAAATAGAGAATATGGGCTCCCTCATGTTTCGTTAAAAAGGCGTGATATCGATTCGATGCTTGATGCCATCCTTCATCTTCCACAAAGGAATTGTCGATGCGTAAATTGGTCGTCATCCACTGGCCATCATCTTCACACACAGGTATCAATTCAGTCGGAATGTACATGCTCACTTCTTTGTTTGTTGGTGAAAGCAACTCTCCTTTTGGACCGATCGTAAATCCCTGCGCTTCGATCATTTGACGGATGCTCTCATAATTATCATACGTCTTATGAAGCGATGCATTTTGTGGATGACTGCTTTGAAACAATCCATAATCACCTTGTGTATAATACAGTCGTTGTTTTTCAAAACCGCTTCTTTGAAAACAATGATCTACATTCGTTGTCAAAACAAAATACTCTTTCTCTTTTACGATCGCATAGAGTTTTTGATACAAATTGGAAGGAATAGGGGCATAGCGATTCACCCAGATTTGACGACACCAAAATCCCCAAAATAATTCGAGATGATCGAAAGGATAAAAACCTCCCGAATACATATCGGAAATGCCATACGTCTTATAAAAATCATCAAAATATTGATGGAATCGTTGGCCTGCATAGGTATATCCAGCAGAAGTAGAAAGCCCGCTTCCTGCACCAATCACGATCGCAACTGCACATTCTAGTTGTTCCTTTAATATTTCAATCTTATGATCAAAACTAACTTTTAATCCCTCGCTCATCATTCGATCCGTATCAAAATAATACATGAACAACACTCCTTTCCCATCGAAAACACCATTATATTCATCTAATTGTAATAACTTTTATTTCATATTGCAGATGCACTATATCATCCAACGATATTTGTTGTCAATATTTTTATTACATTTAATCTCAAAACAAATCATAATAGGCTTTCCTTTTCTTATTCTGAACTTTTATAAAACGAATCCATTCGATTATAAAACTTTTTTGTTTCCTTCTCGTCATCAAAATTAAACACATACGATCGTGTTGAATTTTTGAGTTCGATCAGAATGTAATCATTGGAACGACTATGCAAATAAGCCTTACACTTATATACAGATTCCTTTTCCGTTCCATTGGTATTCAAAAAACGAATATTGGCATCTCCAGAAAAATAATCATCGCTGCCCCATCGAAAGCCATTCGATACCAGTTCTATTTTGGTATCTTCAAAATATTTTATGCTTTCAATCTTTGAAAATTTGATACGCTCATCCGGCTGAAATACGATGGTATCCTCTTTAATGGTGGCATAAACCGGTGGATTCATTCGCATCGTTGAAAGAATGATCACAGTTCCAAAGATTCCAGCAAGCAAACATTTAATGATAAATCTTTTCTTTTTATCCATCCTATTTCTTGCCCATAAATCAAAAAGGACTATGATTGATGCAAAAAGAATTCCTAAAACGAAATGATTAACTACCGGTCTCATCTTGCTTTCCTCTATTCATTAAAATTGATTTATTTATTAATTTTTAATTAACATGCAAACAAGACCCTGTCAATCCAATGGTTCGTTACCTTCTTATGAATTTTATACATCAACCAAAAAAAGAACCAGTTTTCATCCATCTGGTCCTTTATCTTTTTCACTCATTCCATGTCTTTAAAAACCGTTTTAATAAGAATGCACAAAAATAAGGAATCGTCATAATCGAATTGCTATATCCGATATTTTGAGATGTAATTTTGATTCCCCTATTACTATCTGAATATCGGTCACTTTGAATCAAAGTCTGTAAAGATTTAGATGTTCCTTTTTTTGCCTTAACTTCTACCCTAATCAAATCATGCATCGTTCGTACAAAGAAATCTTCTTCCAATGTGGAGTTTTCTTTTTTATAGTAATACAAAGGTAAACCGCTTTTGTAGAATGCCTCTGCAACAATATTTTCATAAAGAGCCCCTTTATAAACGCCAAAATTCCTATTCACCCATAAATCTTCTTGTGATTCATCATCAAGCGATGCGACGAATAAACCAACATCTGAAAAATATAATTTAAGCCATTCAACACATCCTACATAATCTTTAAATCGTGTACCATGAGAAACTTTTGAAATCTGAAACTTTTTATTCTCTTTGGAAAGTTGTACAGGAATATGATTATAAACGTTCAGTATACGACCTTGATCAAGTCCATAGGCATATTTTCGAATATCCTCTTTGTAGTCTTCTATCAGTTGTCGCTGTGTCTGTAACGATCCTTCAAATGTTCCCTTTTCAATATAGTTTTGAACCACTTCTGGCATTCCTCCCAACACACAAAAGTCCATGAACAAATTTGAATATAAAGACATTTCTAGTTCACTAAACGATTTTTCCAGCTACATGATTTAATAAATCTTGAACTATTTCATCGCCATATCCCTTTGCCCATAGAAACTCTTCAAAATCTAAAGAAAACATATTCATATCGAATTTATATCCAACACTGTTGCTTTCAATTTGTCGATAATGTATTCCTAATAAAGATCCGCTACAAATCACATCAAAACGCCCGTCCAGACAAAAGAACTTCAATGTGGTCGTAATATCAGGTAAAGCTTGTATCTCATCAAAAATTATGATCGTATTTTATTACATATCCAACAAAAACATGAGCGAATATTCATTTTACTATGAACAATATTCGCTTTCAAAATGTTTTAACATCCTCTTTTCTATCTTGCCCACTTAATTTCAAAGCTGATATACCCAAGTTGTACCCAACGATTGCAACCAGTAAGGTTATTCGTCAGTCAATTGATCAATCATCAGTTATTAACCCTATCGGCATTCTCAAATTTAAACAATTAAAATACGATAGGACAACGGATACCACAACTGATTTGTTCTATTCTGTTGTTCCAATTGATAATTCTGATATCTTACATTTTGAATAATCAAAAAATTCCTGAAATTGATTGATATATTCTGATAGGGCAATCTCAATTAATACTGGATGAAATATATCTTTATTTTTTTTCGAATACTTTGCAAAAATACAAGGTTCATTCTTACCAATAAGATTTCTTATAGTATTGGGTACAGAATGTTTATATGCATTCGATATATCATTTGTTTTTTTCATGAATGGAATAAATTGATCATAATCATCAAATTTACGATCCTTCTTATTTACATACTCGCCTATACTTGAAACAGCCAATTTACACTTTCTGGAATTTTTTAAATACCACGTAAGTGAGATAATCATATCTATAAAATATCTTATGTCTGCAATAATATATGCTCCTATCGTAAATTCTTTTCTATAATAATACGTATTATAAATCATAACCATGCTGTTTTCTCTGGCTATTAATTTCCATGTATCGCAATAATCAACAATCAATTCATTTGTACTATCTAAAGTTAACAATAATGATCCATACATCAGCGATAAATCGGGCTTTGATGAGGGTATCCAAGTCATCTAGCTCTTCTTTTCTATGTTTTATTACCAAACTTAATTTATCAAGAATATGCTCAATGTCAGTTTGCTTTTTCGCAGAGTACAAAGGAATTTCATATTCTTTCAACCA
>NZ_JAXDRQ010000069.1:0-3432 GCF_034090965.1 Absicoccus sp.
TAAACAGGATCGTGCTTTCTTTGCAGAAAAGTTAAAAACGTTGAATATGGGATTGGAAGATCGAATGAAGACGCCGATTGGTTTATTATCAGGTGGTCAACGACAGGCTGTAGCTTTGATGATGGCGGTTTTAAATCCACCGGAAGTCTTGTTGCTGGATGAACATACTGCGGCATTGGATCCCAATAGTGCTAAGAAAATTTTGGAGATAACGAATGCTTTGATCAAGGAAGAGCATATTACGGCTTTGATGATCACGCACAATATGAAAGATGCATTGGAAAATGGCAATCGTTTATTGGTTTTTCATGATGGCAGGATTCGTAAGGATTTTAATGCCAAGGAAAAAGCGGCATTGAAGCCAGCGGATTTATTGGCATATTATGAGGTTTGACAAAAAGGGACTTTTATCATAGACTGAGAACAGAGGTTAGGGCAATGTCACATATTTTAAAAGAATTGAAACATGCAAATCTTCCAAAGCGAATTGATACAACGATTGAGTATAAATGCAAGAGTGATGAAGATAAAGAAGCTGTTTATTCAATGGTCCATGATATGTTGGAAAATCACTTAGAGGAATTTGCGAAAGTTACATATGATCTTGAACCAGATAATGTAGTAAAAGTAGAAGTTATCGAAAATCGATAGCTTCTATTTTTTTTGTTCATCTTCTTCTTTTAAACGGTCTAAGATGGTCATGATGCCATAAGCAATGGTATATTGCGGATTGGGACTGATAAAAAAGGGAATATGAAGTTGTTGACGTAAAATGGTATCGATTTGAGGAATTTCCATGAGACCACCGCAACAGACAATGCCTCGTTTTGCCAGGTCACCTTGTTGTTGATTGGATAAAGTGGTCAAGAAGGTATAGATCCATTGGCTCCAAGTGTACACGATGCGTGATAAAATTTGACCAATTTGATCTTGAGAAATGGAAATGCTGCGATTTTGTTGGGTTCGTATGTCGGTGCCGTGGATCAGGATGGGTTCACGACTTTGACCAAATTGGAACAATATCTGTTCGATAAAGGGTTGACTGACTTGAAGATTGTATTTTTTTTGGATCCATCGATGGAAAGTTTGTAGAATTTGGGCACCACCATATGGTGAATGACTTTCTTTTTGAATGATGCCATTTGAAAAACAGGCAATATCACAAGAGGCATGTCCCATATATAACATACATGCGGAGATGGATGTGTTAATTTGCAGTTTGGCGCCAATGGCTGCACACCAAAGTTCTTTATCATAGATAACTTGTGTCGCACCTTGTTCGAGAATATGATGACGTATTTTTTCACATTGTTTTTTATCAAAGGTAGAAGGAGTGGTAAAGAAGACAGTTGTTTTGTGAAACAAACGAAAACTATCATAGCGATTAAAGATTTCATCCAAATAGCTATAAAGTTCAGATAGACGGCGATAGTTACGGACATGTCGTGTACCGCGCAGTTGACTAGCTTCGGTGCCAATCGCAATTGTTTTTTTATTGGTATCAAAAGCCAATAGGGACGCTTGATCAAATAAAATAGTATTTTCTTTGATGTAACGTATGGTGTGGGTACCAATATCTAAGCCAATGTATTCCATACATCTATTTTACTATTGAAAAAAGAATGCTACAATACATTTACAAATGAAAGAATTACTGAGACATACACAAGGAACGTATATGATATTTGTATTGGATGCATTGGATAAGCCGAAAAGTGTGCGTGCATTGCGTCTTTGTATGGAATGGCAGCCTTTGTTGGAAGAAATGGGGGTGCCCGCTTATATTGTTTCACCATCCGATACGGTATTGTATTCCATTCCTTATTTTCAAATGCATTCGGATGTGGACCTGAGTCTGTGTCGTCGTTTTGGTGCCATTCGTATCAAAAGTATTTATGGAAAACCAAGAGAATGCATTCAAGGTACGATCGTGGTTATGCAAGATCAAAATGTGGTACACATCAATCATCGGGTAAATGAAAAGGCAATGCGTTCGGCTTGTACTTGTGCTTTGAAAAAACGATATCAAGAATTATTAAAAAAAGTACAGAAAATGATTTGACAAAGAGTACGTCTCTTGGTAATATATAAAAGCGCCAAGCAATGACGGAGGTTTAGCTCAGTTGGGAGAGCATCTGCCTTACAAGCAGAGGGTCAGCGGTTCGAGCCCGTTAACCTCCACCATTTAAATAGTTTTGGAGGGGTAGCGAAGTGGCTAAACGCGGCTGACTGTAACTCAGTTCCTTCGGGTTCGACAGTTCGAATCTGTCCTCCTCCACCATTTATTGGGGTATAGCCAAGCGGTAAGGCACAGGACTTTGACTCCTGCACTCGTTGGTTCGAATCCAGCTACCCCAGCCACTTTTTTATGCAGGTGTAGTTCAATGGTAGAACTTCAGCCTTCCAAGCTGACTACGTGAGTTCGATTCTCATCACCTGCTCCATTTGGAGGTTTAGCTCAGTTGGGAGAGCATCTGCCTTACAAGCAGAGGGTCAGCGGTTCGAGCCCGTTAACCTCCACCATTTGATATTTGCCGACTTAGCTCAATTGGTAGAGCAACTGACTTGTAATCAGTAGGTTGAGGGTTCAATTCCTTTAGTCGGCACCATCGTGACCCGTTAGCTCAGCTGGTAGAGCATTTGACTTTTAATCAAAGGGTCAGGCGTTCGAATCGCCTACGGGTCACCATTTTTTTATGCAGGTGTAGTTCAATGGTAGAACTTCAGCCTTCCAAGCTGACTACGTGAGTTCGATTCTCATCACCTGCTCCATTTTTTTTGCCGACTTAGCTCAATTGGTAGAGCAACTGACTTGTAATCAGTAGGTTGAGGGTTCAATTCCTTTAGTCGGCACCACTTTTTTTTTGACCTGTTAGCTCAGCTGGTAGAGCATTTGACTTTTAATCAAAGGGTCAGGCGTTCGAATCGCCTACAGGTCACCAAGGGTTTGAAACAGGCTTGGCCTGTTTTTTTTTACTTGGCAAGGTGTTTAAAGTTTAGTATAATGGTAATTGGCTTTTTATGCCTATCATTTCATCAGAAAAGGAGGAGTCAAGGTTCATGGCTAAACAAGATGTGATCGAATTAGATGGTATCGTTGTAGATACTTTACCAAGTGCGGCTTTTAAAGTGAAATTGGAAAACGGACACGAAATCATGGCTCACGTTTCTGGTAAAATCCGTATGCACCACATTCGCATTTTACCAGGTGATCGTGTAACCGTAGAAATTTCACCCTATGATTTAACACGTGGGCGTATTACATTTAGAAGAAAGTAGGAGGTTATTTATATGAAAGTAAGACCATCCGTAAAACCAATGTGCGATAAATGTCGAGTCATTCGACGTAAGGGAAGAGTCATGGTAATCTGTGAGAACCCTAAGCACAAACAGAGACAAGGAAACTAACAGGAGGAAGAAATGGCACGTATT
>NZ_JAXDRQ010000070.1:0-19848 GCF_034090965.1 Absicoccus sp.
TTATTTCCATATGAATAACAGCTTCTTTTTTCTCATCTTCAGTATATACTGCTTTTGAAGATTTAGCGATTGGTCTAGTATGATATCCTTCAACATCCTCTTGTAGCCACAATGATAGCGTATATCTATTTGGATATCCAATTGCACGAATTGTTTTTGAAATGGATCTGCCATGTTCCAAATAATAATTGACTGCATATTTTCTTTGTTCGTCACTGTACTTAGATTTATCTTTATATTTTTCATGAAGAGATCCTTCTTGATTGAATTCTTTGACCCACAGCCTTAATGTCCCTCTATTTGGATATCCAAGCTCTCTAATTACAGCAGCACTGTTATTATTATATTTAATATACGATTCTACGGCTTTTAATCTTTCTTCATATGAGTACATAACATACCTTTTGGATTCTTTGGTCCAGGATTTTGTCCACACCCCCAATTGATCAGTTTTCAGTTGACAAATACACCGCTACCAGCAAGGTAAGGTTCAGGTCAATCACAATCGCTTCCTCGGATACACCAAAGATGACGACGGGCACCTGATCATTGATCCGGAGCAAGCAGAAATTGTAAAGCGCATCTACCGAGAATACCTTGAAGGCTCTAGCATGGATAAGATCGCCGACGGGCTTATGGCTGACGGTATCCTCACCGGCGCTGGCAAGACAAAATGGCACACCAGCACCATCAACAAGATCCTCCGCAACGAGAAGTACATGGGCGACGCGCTGCTTCAAAAGACCTATACCACAGACTTCTTAACAAAAAAGCGGATCAAGAACAACGGCACCGTCCCTCAATACTACGTTGAGGGCGATCATGAAGTAATCATTCCGAAAGAGTTCTTCATGCAGGTGCAGGCGGAGCTTGTCCGTCGCCGAGTAGTCCACGTCAGCCCGACAGGCAAAAAACGCAGCTTCTCCTGCAATCACTGTTTTGCACAGATGGTTTTCTGCGGAGACTGCGGTGAGCTTTACCGGCGCGTTCACTGGAACAACCACGGCTGCAAGTCCATCGTTTGGCGCTGCATCAGCCGCTTGGAGCCTACAGCCGCAGAGATGAACTGTACCAACCGGACGGTTAACGAGCTCCTGCTGCAGGAGGTCTCGGTCAAGGCTTTCAATCTGATTCTCACCGAAAGAGAGGTGTTTCTTAAAACCTTACAGCAGAACATCGCCAAGGCCGTGGTCAACGCTGATACACTCTCGCCGGACGGCATTCAGAGTAGGCTCTTGGAACTGCAAAAGGAGCTCATCAATAAGGCGAACAATAAACAGGACTACGATGCCATCGCTGATGAGATTTTCCGGTTCCGCGATCAGAAGGAACAGTCCGAAGTCGATAGTCATCACCGGGAAGAAGCCATGAACAGGATCAAGGAACTTCAGGACTTCATCTCCGGGCAGGAAACCGACATCAGAGGATTTGATGAGACTCTGGTAAAAAAACTCATCGAGAAGATCACCGTCTTCGCCGACCACTTCACTGTGGAATTCAAGTCCGGGATCACAATCGACATCGAAGCATAAAAAGGCTCCTCGCCGCCAACGCATTTGCCGGTAGTGAGGAGCATTGGTCTGTCTTTTTATTATTGTTCCTGTGTCTCGATACACTTAGCTTTTCGGTATCGAATATAAAATATCCCAATTAAAATTACATTCAAAATAGTCACTACAATACTTGCTTCTATCTTGTACGCTCCTCCTGACAGCAGCTTATTTGCAGAAGCTGTCATGGTCAAAATACTCGGATAATCATCGGCAAGACTAACCCCTCCGAGAATTAATGCCCCGATAATATTCCATATTGCATGCGCCATTATGGGCGCAAGGATCGTTCTTTCCGACTCATATAGCGCTGTAGTAAAAAGACACATCGTAACAACATTTATGACAGGAATGACTCCCGCTTCGAATGCTCCGCCATGCATAAACGTAAAAATTGCGGTTGTAACAATAACGGCTGCAGTAAGGTTGTATCTTTCTTTCAAAAGCTGATATATGTATCCTCTTACAAGGAGTTCCTGCATGATGATATTAAGAAATGCTGAAAGAATCCAAAGCCATAAGAGCGAGACTTCATTCTTACCGGTAATTTCCAACTGCTTAGAAAAAATAAGAATTGACGAAGCTGCTCCAATCCAAATGATACCTATTACAATTCCCGCCAGTGTCCCTCTGCCTATGTTTTCTTTTATCGGTATGTTTACGGTTTTCTTCTCGATCAGCCAAAAGACCACAGTGAACAGTATCATGACAGTAAGTGGGATCAGTTCCGCGAAAAATCTCCATATTGCAGGATTGTCGCTCGGAATATCAATGATCCCGGATAACACAGCCCATCCTAAAAAGAAAACCACTATCTTCAAAATCGTAATCAATAACTTCTTCAAAAAGCCAGTTCCTCCTGTTACTATGCGTAATTATTGTATTTTAGCATCACTGCCATTCTGACATCTATCTTACAGCCACAACTCCCCGACATCTAACTCGGTAACTCAACATAGTGACATCTATCGTGACAACTCAACTCTAACACTTTTTGCCTTGAATTGCCCTTGGATAAGTTATCGCAGACTATTACCCGCTCCACCCGCTCGAAACCATCGGGAGCCGAAAAACGCATGAAATCAAGGGCTTTCGCGCCTACTTTCCTTCGACCCTTGACATCAATGCTACTGTCTCCACGTGTTCGGTTCTTGGAAACATATCCACAAGATCCAATCGATCTGTGACATAGCCTGCTCGTCTAAATTGTTTCAAATCCCGAACTAAGGTTCTTGGATCACAAGAAATATATAAGATCTTCTGTGGTGCTAAAGACGTGGAAGCATAGATGAATTGTTGGGTCGTCCCTGCTCTTGGTGGATCTAAAATGATGACATCATAGGGATGATGATAGCGTTTGGCCTCCATCATAAATGCGGTAGCATCCATATCCACAAACTGCATATTTTTCATATGATTTTGTTTCGCATTAATTTTGGCATAATGAATGGCTTCTTTATTGATTTCTACCCCCATCACACTTTTACAAGCATCCGCTAAGGATAAACCAATTGTACCCAAGCCACAATACGTATCCAATATTGTTTCTTTTCCTGTTAATTGTAATTTTTCTTTGGCCAATCCATATAATACTTCACATTGTTGAGCATGAATTTGATAAAACGCTGTGGCTGGAATCGTGATCTTTTTTCCACATAAAATATCATCGATGGTTCCATTTCCATATAAAACCATAGGCTTATTTTCCATGACCACACTGGTTTTACGACCATTGACTTCTTGCAGGATCGTTTTGATTTCAGGATGCTTATTTCTAAGAGCATGGATCATATTCTTTCGTGAAGGAAAGATATTGGTTCCAGTCACAAATACAACCATCACTTCATTGGTTGCATGTCCCCAACGAATCAAGACATGTCGCAATACGCCGGTTCCCGTTTGTTCATTGTATAAATAGATTTTCATCGATTGAACCAATTCCGTAATGGTATCGATGATATCATTGATGATCTTGGGTTGTAAGGATCGACCTCCATCTTTGATCACTCGATGACTATGTGGTGCATATTGCCCCGCATACACGACTCCTTTATGTTTCGCAAAGGCAACAATGACTTTATTTCGATAATGTTTATCTAAGGCAGCCGAATGAATGGATCCCACCTCAATGGGTAAATGATTTTTGTTGACCAATTCTTCGACCATGGCTTGTTTTTGTTTTAGATTCATACTATTCTCCATTTCTATATAACTCTAACAAAAAAACAGCCGATTTGCATCGACTGTCTTCATTTATTTATTGGAATCGACCAACAATTCACAAATCTTACGACTGTAAGCAATTGGATCATCAATTGGGAATCCTTCAATCAACGAGGCTTGATCATATAAAACATCAGCAACTTCTTTGACCTTATCTTTATCCGTTTCATATAAATGTTTTAACGTGGTAAAGATGGGATGGTTTGGATTTAATTCCAAGATACGTTCGGCTTTCATACCACCCATTGGACCACTGCCTTCTGGTGCATTCGCAAAGACTTTTTCCATTTCAAACGAAACACCTTCGCCAGCACTCAAACAAACTGGATCATCACTCAATTTATTAGATACTTTGACATCTACGACTTTATCTTTTAGACTTTCTTTCATGAAATCCAACAACTCTTTATTATCTTGGGCAGTTTGTTCCAATTCTTTCTTTTCATCTTCAGAATCTAGATCCAAATCGCCTTGGGTTGCATTCTTAAATGTCTTTTCACGGAAAGTCTGCAACGTCTGCATGACGAATTCATCGACATCATCCAACAAGTAGATAACTTCGTATCCTTTATTTTTCAAGGTCTGTACAATTGGCATTTTATCGATCAATGTCATATCCGAACCCGAAACATAATAAATCGATTTCTGATCTTCTTTCATACGATCGACATATTCATTTAAAGTAGCCAATTTTTGTTCATGACTGGTATAGAACATCAATAAATTTTCAAGTTTATCTTTGTCCATGCCCCAGTTGTTGTACACACCAAATTTAATATTCAAACCAAAGTTATTCCAGAACTTTTCATATTCATCACGTTCTTTGCTCATCATCGCATTCAATTCGGATAACACTTTCTTCTCGATACGTTTGGCAATCAATTTCAATTGATTATCATGTTGCAACATCTCACGAGAAATATTCAAGGAAAGATCTTGACTATCCACCAATCCTTTCACAAATCGCAAGTAATCTGGTAATAATTCTTCGGCATGATCCATGATGAATACACCGCGACTATACAGCTGCAAACCTTTCTTATAATCTTGTTGATAGAAGCCCATCGGTACTCGACCGGGTATATACAACAAAGCCGTAAAGCTAACATTTCCTTCTACACTAAAATGAATGACACGTTGTGGATCTTGGAAATCTTGGAAATGATCCTTATAAAATTGATCGTATTCCTCCTTCGTGATCTGGGATTTTTGACGCTTCCACAAAGGAACCATGGAATTCAATGTCTTGTCTTCTACAACCGTTTCGTATTCCGGTTTTTCTTGATCTTTCGTTTCCTCTTTGACCTTTTGTGTCTCCACTTCCATCTTGATTGGATAACGAATGTAGTCCGAATACTTCTTGACTAGATTTTCCAAGGTATATGTTTCCAAATATTGTGAATAATCTTCATCATCGGTATCTTCTTTTAGGGCTAAAATGATGGTTGTACCTCGATCTTCTTTATCACTTTCGGTAATAAAGTAACCATCATCCCCTTGGCTGACCCATTTATAAGCCGTATCTGCTCCATCTTTTTTCGAAACGACGGTTACCGATTTGGCCACCATGAAAGCTGAATAAAAACCAACACCAAATTGACCAATGATATCTACATCCGCATCGGTATTCTCTTCTTTCTTTTCCATTTGTTCCTTAAAAGCCAAAGAACCCGATTTTGCGATCGTACCCAAGTTTTCTTCCAATTCATCGGCATCCATACCAATACCATTATCGGAAATGGTCAATGTACGATTTTCTTTATCTGGATCTAAGCGAATTTCAAATGTGGATGTATCCACATGTCCAGCATGTTTAAAATAATATTTATCGATCGCATCACTCGCATTGGAAATCAACTCACGTAAAAAGATTTCTTTATGCGTGTAAATCGAATTGATCATTAAATCCAAAAGACGTTTTGATTCTGATTTAAACTGTTTTTTTCTTGGCATACTCACCACTCCTTTTTAGCACTCCTTGTGTCTACCTGCTAATCATACAACGCATTGTTAGCACTGTCAAGGAATGAGTGATAAAAAAGAAGTGGAATATCCACTCCTCATTCTTCAATAGGTATTTGTTGGTTAATACATGAGAGAACACGTACAAAGGCAGATAAATCTTCTGTGGAACAATTGCGAATGGCTTTTCTAATCAAATCTTCTTCCAATGGAAAATATTTAACCATAATTTCATGTGCTTCATCGGTCAAACTAACATATACATTGCGACGATCCGTGTCGGAATGTACCCGTTTTACCCAATTTCGTTTTTCATAATTCGTGATCAATTGACTGACAGCCGATGGACTAATTTCCAAATAATTGGCCAATTTTGATGGTTGCACTTGATGCATTGGATTTTCTGCATAGATATAATGAAAGATCATATAATCTCGTAACGTCATATGATTCATTCGTTTCAGAGATTGAAAAAAATATACATCTTGTAACTTAAAATACACTTTAATCGTTTCAAAAGCTTTCCGTGCTGCTTCCGTATTTTCCATTTGTTTTTCCTCATACTTTCCAAATAAAATCACCCCCAATGCTTTGGTTTCCCAAAGCAGAAGATCATTTTCCTTTTTTTCCTCTTTTATTCACTAACTCAAACAATAAAATTCATTATACTAGAATGAGGATGCGCTCTTTTCACGCAAGATTTTTGTGGCCAACGTCCAATTGGCTTCCGATTGCTTTTGCGTACATCCTTCATAAGCACCCAAATAGGCAGTAAATCCCAAATGGGAATACATCGCAATGGCCCCATAACTATTGGTTTGCGTAGCCAGATATAAAGGATATTTTCCCGGTGTCGCATCGTATTTCATAATTAATTTAGAAACCATGCTCGACCCAATTTTATGATGCTGATGCACTTGAGATACCGCCACGTAATGAATGCGCAAACGATCCATGCCAAAATGATGTCCTGGCCATAAACCCGCACTGCCAACCAATTGGCCTTCTTTATCACAGACAAATAAGAAATTGTCTTTGAAATGGGGATGAGATGCCATTTCATGAAAAGTTTGTTTGGCTTTTTCAAACGTGTCAAATACACCCAAGTCCAATTGTAGTTGGGCCCATGCATTTTCAAAGGTAGGCTGGTAGACAACATATTGATAAGCTGAATCCAATGGCACTTCATGTGTGCAAACTTTTCGTCCAATGATCATCAATAAAGATCGATATTCTACATTTTTATCTACAATTGTCATTTTTATCACCAATAATAGTATATCATGGAAACAGGAGGATTTTATCATGACACTCACAAAACAGTCACTCGCAAAATATTTTGATCATACGTTTTTAAAAGCCTATGCGACTGAAGACGACCTTCGTAAACTATGTAACGAAGCCAAAGAAATGAATACAGCTATGGTCGCCATCAATCCAGAATGGATCACTTTCTGTAAAAAAGAACTAGCTGGTACCGATATCCATGTGGGGGCTGCCATTAGCTTTCCACTTGGACAAACAAGTCGTAAATCCAAATTGGACGAATGTCAAAATGCGATCGATGATGGCGCCGATGAAATTGATTATGTCATCAATATTGGTCGGGCTAAAATGCATGATTGGACCTATATCCAAGAAGAAATGGAAGCGATGGTCCAGCTATGTCGCACACACAATGTGCTCATCAAAGTTATTTTTGAGAATTGTTATTTAGAAAAAGCAGAAATCAAAAAACTCGCCGAGATTGCAACAATCGTCAAACCCGACTACATTAAAACATCGACTGGATTTGGTAGTGGTGGAGCCACAGTAGAAGATGTTGCCTTAATGGTGAAAACGGTTCATGGCACAGTCAAAGTAAAAGCAGCAGGTGGTATTCGTTCTTGGGAAACTTGTAAAGCGATGATTGAAGCAGGAGCTAGCCGTATTGGTACATCTTCTTCGGTAAAGATCTTAAAAGAATTTGAGGAAGCTTGACATGCAGCCATTACTCTGTAAAGGCTATCCCACACGATCCATTTGGGCCAATGATCGTCTCGCCAAAAAACGTGGTCTAGATCAGCCGATTGGCACATTTTGGGATGTTTCGATTCACGATCATGTACCAACAACGATCCAAAATGTAGAAGGCCATCCCTATTTAAAAGACTTGATCCATCAAGATCCCGAAGGCCTATTAGGACCCGGACTGGATACAAAAGATTTTATTCAATGTGTCTATTTAGATGCCAAAGACCAGTTAAGTATCCAAGTCCATCCCGATGATGCTTATGCGCAAACCCATGCACATGACAATGGAAAATTTGAAACCTGGTACATTCTGGATGCGAAACCTGGAGCTACACTGGTTGGTGGTACCACGACAACCGATGCGAACATCATTAAAAAGGAATTACTTTCTGGTGAAATCAAACCGTATTTAAAACAATGGACTGTACATACAGGAGATTACTTCATCATTCCCAATGGCACGTTACATGCTTTGGGCAGTGGTATTTTGGCATTAGAAATTGGTACAAACAGTGACACGACCTATCGTTTCTATGATTATGATCGGGTAGATGCACAAGGAAAGAAACGCCCACTACAAATCGAAGATAGTTTTCAAGTTGCTCATTTTGAAAATACCATTGGCTTTATTCCTGCACACGACACATCTTGTCGATTGTGTGAAGATCCTTTTATCGTTGATGATATCTATGTAACAAACCATCAAAAGATCATGTGTGGACCTGCCTTCTGTATCATTACGAATGTAACGGATTCTGATATACTATACACATGGAAGGAAGACACCCAAACATTACCAGCCTATGACAGTTTATTTGTGCCTTATAGTGCCGAAGAACTGACTTTACATACTGGTCATGTATTGGTAAGTCGTCCAAAGAGAGGATAAACATGAAGAAAACAATTCTAGTCACTGGTGCCAATGGTTATTTGGCATCTTTGGTATATAAAACCAATCAAGACAAATTCAATTGGATCCGCATGACACGAAAAGATGCCGATTTATCGGATCCAGATGCCGTTGCTACCTTTTTAAAAAGCCAATCCTTTGATATTTGTTTCCATACAGCCGCCAATGCCACAACGGCTTGGTGTAATGAACACCCTGAATTGGCTCATACGATCAATGTTGAATCCACGCAAAAAATCATAGATGCTTGTCAAGAAAAAGATGCCTTATTGATTTTTTCCAGTTCGGAACAATGTTTTAATGGTAAAGAAGAACATGGTCCCTTCAAAGAAGACGAGCCGACCAAAGCGGTTACTGTTTATGGACAAAATAAAAATGAATGTGAAGATCGCATTCATGCACAATGGTCAAGATCCATCATTTTACGATATTCTTGGCAAATGGGATTGTCTAGTGATGGCATCAAGGCAAGTCCATCCATCATAAAAAATGTCATGCATGCTCTGTTGACACAAACGCCAACAAAATTTACTTGTAACGAAAAACGCTGCATGACCTATGCCAAACATCTTGCCGATCAATTTGAGCAAATTACCCAACTCGATCCGGATACCTATCATGTAGCTGCACAAAATACAATGACAACCTATGAATCCGCTGTATATGTAGCCCAACAATTAGGAGCGACACCAAAAGCCATTGCCACCTATATTTTGCCAAATACCGAACGATATCGTGATCGTTTCCGTGATTATCGATTGGATGCATCCAAATTAGAAGCCCACGGTATCCATTTTGGTACGTTTGAAGAAAATGTGAAAGAAGTTTTAAAAGACTTTGGATGGCTGGTATGACATTACAAGAACTCGTTGAAAAGTATTATGTAGAACAAAACTACAATTGTGCCGAAACCTTGTTGCATGCCGCCAACGAATACTATGACTTACATATTTTAGAAGAAGATATGAAAATGATGGCTGGTTTTGGTGGAGGTATGTTTGTAGGCAGTACATGTGGTGCCATGGTTGGATGCATTGCCGCTTTATCAAAGATGACCATTCATACCAAAGCTCATGAAGAATTGCAAGCCATTCGTCCTTTGATCCAAACGTATCAAAGAAATTTCAAACAAATCTTGGGTGCCACACAATGTGTGGAATTGAAACCCAAATACAATACAACTGAAAAACGTTGTTTGCCTACTTGTTTGATGGCTAGTCAAGCTCTAGAAAAAACCATACAAGATCTAAAAAAAGAAGGGGAGTAAAATTTTACTCCTCTTCTACTTTTTCCCATTCAGAATCCAATTGTTCATCGGACTCTTCTTCGTTATCGTCTAACGTTTCTTCTCTTTTACGCAAACGCAAACGAGCATTTAATAAATTGGCTTGTTTTGTTGCTCCACGAAGCATTCTTGAATATGTGATAAACGCAATCAATGCAACAATAAAGAGAATCACACAACAAGCAATGCCAAATAAGAAACCTTGTGCCATGACTTGCAGTACACCGGTCACCACACAACAAGCCATACAGATAAAGATAAAGAACAATGTCGAACGAACGGAATTTCGATATTTACGGAAGAATTCATATTTTTCTTCTTCATTATCTATGGTCTTTCGATATTCACCCGGCTGTTCTTCATTTCGTAAAACAAACCATCCCGCTACTTTTTTATCTTTCGACGGAGATACCGACAACAATTTCCAACCGTCTCGTTTCCATTGCGCTTTTGTTTGGGCAGAAGGCTCTTGTTGGTAATAATTCAACAAATAGTAATAATCTTTTGGATCACCTTTTACGAAAACAAATCGTTTTCCATCACGACGCACATAATGATAGCCACGCTGTGATTGTTGTTCTAAATAATCTTCTTCTTTCGCATATTCAGACAACAAGAAACGTTTCTTTTCTTCATAAAGATCTCCTTCTGGAATATCCTCCGTTTCTAGATCTTCCTCTTCTTCGTCTTCATCCAGATCAATTACTTCAATGTCTTCATCTTCTGGTTCCACTGGTACAGACGTTTGAATTGGTTCCACCTCTTCTGGCGCTTTTCGATCTTGTGTATCTTCGCTAATTTTTTCGGATGGTTCCGGTTGATCTTCTTTTTCATCCATATCCATGACCGGAATATCCATTTCATCTTCCACTTCGCCTTTTGTTGCATCATCCGTATCCTCAACATCAACAATATCAATATCGTCATCTTCATCTAAGTTCATGACTTGTCCATTGGATGTATCTAGATCCACATGTTTTGATTTGGACGCATCCACAACCTGCAAGACTTCATCCAAAGAAATTTCTAAACTTTCCTTATTGGTCTTCTTCGGCTTTTCTTCTTCCACCTTTACCAGTTCGATATCATCGTGATCTGGGGTGGCATCTGGTTTTTGGATCAAAGATTCAATTTCTTTTTCATCCACATCCGCTGGTTTTTCTTCCTCGGTCTTATCAACAATAGCCAATTCTTCGATCAATTCATCTTCTGAAGCTTCTTCAATTTCCTCGGGTCGTGCAACTTCTTCAACGGGGGTTGGTTCCACCGTTTCGGATTGAACAACGGGGGTAGGTTCTTCTTTTTCAACCGTTGCAGTTGATTCCATATTTTCAACCGGTTCTGGCTTTGCGACACGTTCCTCTTTCGGTTTCCAAACTTTGACTTTTTCTTCCGCTACATCTTGTTCATGTGCTAAAGATTCCTTCATTTGTTGGACTTGACGTGCCCTGACCTCTTCTACCGGATCAACGGGTGCTTGATGACGTCTTGGCTTGTCTTTGGGGGCCAAAGTAACATCTTCAATTTGAAAAGAAGTATTCTCAAAAGCTTGAGAATGCACTTGTACACGTGTCGTTTTATTACGATTAGCACGCTTACCCAGATGAAATGCACTCTTTCGTTCTGGCTTTTTCTCGCTTTGTTTCTCATCGACATTGAATACACTTTGGGCATCAAAATGCTTCAATTCGGGTTCATTATAGTGAATGCCCGCCGCATGATCAGCTTCCTGAATTCGCTTTAATTCTTCGAGGGCACTTTCTTTCTTTTTTTGTTTGGATTCTTCGGCCATACTACGTCACCTTCTAACGTTATTATTTTACTAATTAATACGTAGTTAGTCAAACCACGGAAAATTTCCATTCTGAAAGATGGTGATTTCCTCGCCCTTTCGCGTCTTCCCTTCGATTTGCAGATCCTTGGTCCCGACCATAAAGTCCACATGGATATTGGACTGATTCAATCCATGCTCTTTTAATTCTTCACTCGTCATTGATAAACCCTTTTCAATACATTCCGGATACGATTGTCCAAACGCAAAGTGACAAGAAGCATTTTCATCGATCAATGTTTCATAGAAGATTTGATGGTAATTCGAAATCGGTGAATCATAAGGAACCAACGCAATTTCACCAATATAGGAAGAACCTGCATCCGTAGATAAAATTTCTGCTAAAACTTGTTTTCCTTCTTTCGCATCAAAATCAATGACCTTGCCATCTTTGAACTGAAACCAAAAATCTTTGATCAATGTACCTTGATGCGATAAAGGCATGGAAGCCACTAACTTTCCTTGGATTCCCTTTTTCAATGGGGCGGCAAAAATTTCTTCCGTGGGAATATTCGCAAAATAAGAAGTTCCATCGATGAGCAAACTATTTCCACCCGCAAATCGATAGTGTTCTGGCAATTCCACCATAAGATCCGTTCCTAAATGGTTTCTATAGTGTAAAGATCGAAGCTCTAAAGAATTGATCCAATTCACTCGCTTTTCAAATTGCTGTTTACGTTTTTCCCATGTATCGACCGGATCTTTTTCATCCACATGGCAAATCCGCAAAATATCTTGCCATAGACGATGGGTATCTTCATGTCCATAAATTTGTTTTGACCAGGATCGGGTCGCAACAGCAGCCACACACCATTGACAATGCATAAAATCCAATTGATGACGATAAAAAGCCGTATCTTTTCGAAAGGCCTTTCGATAATTCGTGAACTTTTTTGGATCCACATCCTTCATCAAATTGGGATCATCGCCAACCAAATACAAGTAACAAGCTCCTTTCTTGGCGGTTTGATTGTAAAGATCCGATACATAGGATGGCACTTTTTCCACATCATCCGCATAAAGATAACGATGATGTGAAATGATCTCATCGCGATAGCGAACGATCACATCTTTGGCTCCTGCACGAAACGCTTCTTGAGATAGAGCCTCAACAAAGGAATACACTTCCACAGGAGCTTGGATAACCACAATTTGATTTCTTTTTACATGGAGTCCTACTTGAATCAATAATTTTGCATAATTTTCAAACATATTACTATTCTACCTGAAAAAAGCGTGCACACGCACGCTTTTTACTTATTTTGACAATGTGGACAAGAACCAGAAGAACAAGAATCCTTTGTATCACAACATCCAGTTCCCGTTTTTCGCATATGACGAACCGCAAAATAGATTAGGATCACAAGGATAGCGCCAACAATAAACGTAGACATATGTTTCCTCCTTCATTAAACATTTTCAACAACCGTATCTTCTTTTGGCTTTGGTTGTGGTCGTACAACTAAATAAATACAGATAGCCAATAAGATCAGAGCAACCACGGTCCAGAAACCAAATTGACCACCAAAGAACAACCAGTTACCCAATTGATAACCAATCAAAGCAACGACCCAACCTAAGATAAGTTGGAAACAAATGCAGTAAACACCCCAAGCTTTTGAACCCATTTCTCGCATCATCGTACTCATTGCGGCAATGCAAGGTGGGTTGAACAAGTTCAACAACATATAACTGAAAGCACCCATTGCCGTAAACAAACCAGCTACTTTTGCTTGTCCACCAGCCAATACAACGATCGTGCTGGCAGCCAATTCTTTTGCGGATAAAGCAACCAAGACAGATACGCCGCCTTCCCAGTTACCAAATCCAAGAGGAGCAAAGATTGGGGCAATGAATTGGCCAATACTACGCAAGATTGAGCGAGACAGATCCATAGATTCTGGATCTAAGTATTGTAATGACCAACTATAGGACATCAAGAACCAAACAATGACAGATACCGCAAATATAATGGTTCCAGCTTTGATGATAAAGTGTTTACCACGATCAACAACACGTAATAAGACCGTCTTGGCTTGAGGAAGATGATAGGCTGGTAATTCCATGACGAATGGTGCCGTTTCACCCGCAAATCGTGCAGTCTTTTTCAAGGCAATTCCGGAACAAATAATGATGATCCAAGATAAGAACAACATGCCCACCGCAATATAAGGATTACCGCGGAAAAAGACACTTGTGACCATACCAATGATTTCCGTTTTTGCCGAACATGGAATAAACGTACACAACATAATTGTCATACGACGATCTTTTTCATTCTCGATCGTACGTGTAGCCATGATGGCCGGCACACCACATCCCGATCCAATCAACATCGGAATAAAGCTCTTGCCGGATAACCCAAAACGACGGAAGATACGGTCCATGACAAAGGCAATACGTGACATATATCCACAATCTTCCAAGATGGCCAGGAAGAAGAAGATCAATAAGATTTGAGGAACAAAACCTAATACGGTTCCAACACCACCGATGATACCATCAACAATTAAATGTTGCAGCCAAGTCGCTACTCCAATCGAAGTCAAGAAATTGGTTACGGCATTTGGTACGATTTCACCAAATAAAACATCATTCGTCCAATCGGTCATCCATGTACCTAAGGTAGTGACCGAAATATAATAAACAAACCACATGATGATCGCAAAAATAGGCAAAGCTAAGATTCGATTGGTCACGATCTTATCAATTTTATCCGATACACTCAATTCCCCTTTTTTACGTTTCTTCTTTACACAAGTTTGAATGATCTTGGTAATATAATCATACCGCTGACCGGTGATGATACTTTCCGCATCATCATCCATTTCTTTTTCACAATCGATGATATGACTTTCTACATGGTCTAAGATAGCAGGATCCAAATGCATTTCTTGGATGGCTTTTTCATCTCGTTCAAAGACCTTAACAGCCGCCCAGCGAAGTCCGGCATGGCCCACCGTCGATTCGATGGATTCTTCAATATGCGCCAAAGCATGCTCGACCGATCCGGTAAATACATGAGGATTTTTGATGGAAGGACGCATTTTCGCAAGTTGTATCGCTGCTTCAGCGACTTCCATCGATCCTTCACTCCGTAAAGCCGATAAGGACATCACTTTACATCCCAACTCTTTTTCTAGTCCTTTTAAATCAATTTCGTCTCCATTTTTCTTGACCAAATCAATCATATTAATGGCTAAAACCATAGGAATATCCAATTCCAATAATTGTGTGGTTAGATATAAGTTACGCTCAATATTTGTTCCATCCACAATATTGATCAATGCATTGGGTCGTTCATTCACAAGATATTGTCTTGCCACCACTTCTTCCATACTATATGGCGATAAGGAATAAATACCTGGTAAATCTTGAATGGTCACATCCTCGTGAGCACGAAGTTGACCTTCCTTTTTTTCAACGGTTACACCTGGCCAGTTTCCTACATACTGACTGCTCCCCGTTAAATCATTAAATAGGGTCGTTTTCCCACTATTTGGATTTCCCGCTAAAGCTATCTTCATCATCTATTTCCTTCCTATTCCACTTCGATCCATTCAGCTTCCGACTTACGAATGGATAATTCATATCCGCGCACCGTCAATTCGATGGGATCGCCTAAAGGGGCTACTTTGCGAACAAAAATTTCTACACCCTTGACAATGCCCATATCCATGATGCGACGTTTTGTAGCGCCTTTTCCAGTGATCTTTTTAACGGTCACACTCGTTCCTACTGGTATTTGATTTAGTGTCATATATCTTCCCTTCCTATACCATCACTCGACGCGCAAGTGAAGTATCTATGGCAACACGAACATTTTTTACTTCAACGATCAAATTTCCATCAATACTTTGGATGACTTGTACTTCGGCTCCTTCCACAAATCCCAAATTTGCTAGATGCTTACGCATTTGATCATTGCCTGTAACTCGTTTCACAATATATACCGTATTTATATCGGCAAGTGATAATGGCATATCCTACCTCCATAGATATATTCTTTCTAACATAGTTAGTATATAGCAACTCGAATAGTTAGTCAAATCTATCTTAGATACAACTAATTTTATTATAATAATCTAATTACATAGCTAAAAAAAAACACCCACATCAAGTGAGTGTCCCTTTCTTAGTTTAAAGCAGCTTTTGCTTCTTCACAAATCTTTGTGAAGCTTTCTGCATCATGGATAGCCATTTCGCTTAACATCTTACGATTGATTTCGATATTCGCTAATTTCAATCCATGCATTAAACGAGAATAAGATAAACCATTCATACGAGCAGCGGCATTGATACGAGCAATCCAGATCTTACGCATGTTTCCTTTTAACTTGCGACGATCATTGAATGCATATTTGAAAGAATGCATTACCTGTTCATTTGCCGTTTTGTATAATGTATGTTTTGAACCAAAATATCCTTTGGCAAGTTTTAATACGCGCTTTCTACGAGCACGAGTAACAGTTCCACCTTTAACTCTAGCCATTCTATTTTCCTCCTCTATTTAAAATTACTTTTGTAACATATTTTTAATACGTTTGTAGTCTGTAGCATGTACCGTTGTAGGTTTTGCCAAATGACGTCTTTGTTTCTTTGTTTTACCGTGGAAACGGTGAGATGTATAGGCATGTGATCTCTTTAATTTTCCTGAACCTGTCTTCTTTACTCGTTTGGCAAGTCCTCTATGAGTTTTCATCTTAGGCATAATTTGCTCCTCCTTACTTCTGCGTCTTCTTAGGCGATAAAGTGACTGACATTGTATTTCCTTCCAACTTAGGACGCTTCTCTACGTTGGCAATATCCGAACACGCCTCCATGAATTTATCCATGGTATTTCGTCCAGTTTCCTGACGCGTAATCATTCTTCCGCGGAATCGCATATCAATCTTTACTTTCATCCCCGCTTCAAGCCATTTTCTCGCATGACGTAACTTCGTTTGAAAATCATGTTCCTCCACCACTGGTGATAAACGCAATGACTTAATTTCAACAACATGTTGTTTGCGCTTTGCTTCTTTTTCCTTCTTCTGCTGCTCAAAATGATATCGACCATAGTCTAATATCTTGCAAACAGGCGGCTTAGCTTTTGGCGCCACACATAACAAATCTAAATTTTGACTCGCTGCAATACTTTGTGCTTTTCTTTTAGACATGACGCCCAATTGTTCACCATCAGCACCAATGACACGAACTTCTTTGAATGGAATCTTGTCATTAAATAAATCATGATTCACATTATTTGGGGCTACTTTACGATTACGGATATCCGACACCTACCTTCTATTCATAAAAAATGGGCACGACAAACGTACCCATTCTAACTTAAGCAATTTCATGAATTGGCTTAAACCCATGTATCCAAATACATCAGGTGAGAAGAGGTACTTCTATCTTTCCATTCCTTACTCGAAGATATTACCACATGTTCAATGTCATGTAAAGAAAAAAAGCTCGAAATTCGAGCTTATTTACAATGGTGGATCCTTGGGGATTCGAACCCCAGACCCACTGATTAAGAGTCAGTTGCTCTGCCAGCTGAGCTAAGGATCCATGTGATTGCTTAGGTATATTAACATGATTTCCTACTTCATGCAAATATTTTTTTCAATGCTTAAAAAAAATCGAATTGATACATTTATTTTTTTCTATATTTGAATTATAATCTAACCATGGGGGAGTACCTTTCCATTTTCCTTAGAAAAAAAGGAAAGTTAGTATTAGGAGATGTAATTATGTTAACAGGCAAAGTAAAATGGTTTAATACCGAAAAAGGATATGGATTCATCATTGATGCCGATGGCAAAGATGTTTTTGTCCATTATTCTTCCATTCAAGCCGATGGCTTCAAAAATCTAGAAGAAGGTCAAACCGTATCCTATGATTTAGTCGAAACAGATCGTGGACCACAAGCCAATAACGTAAAAGTTATCGGCGAATAGTCGCTTTTTATTCAGTTTTGATTGTTCGTTTATCCTTCCCCCTTAAAAAAGGAGAGCCTTTCGCTCTCCTATATTTTTTGCTTTGTATACTTCACAATTTGATAAGTCAGATCATTTTCTTCCTCTTCTTCTAGAATGGTTTTGGTATATAAAGAAGAATCAAACATCGGAAAATAAACATCGGCATCTTCTGCATCTTGAATGTGAGTCAACAACAATTCATCCGCATAAGGCAACATCTGTGCATAGATTTGTGCCCCACCAATCACATAAACATCCACATTCTTATCTTTATAAGCTTGAATAAACGCATCAATGGTTGCAAATACTTCAACTTCTGGTTCCACCAATGGATCCGAACGCGAAATCACAATGTGATGACGACCCGGCAATAAATGCGGCAACGACTCATACGTTTTTCGCCCCATCAAAACAATATGTCCTTTTGTGGTTTGACGAAAAAACTGCATATCTCCCTTCAAATGCCAAATCAAATCATTATTTTTTCCAAGTTCATAATTTTTGCCAATCGCAGCAATCTCAATTAATTTCATTTTCCTCCTTTTATTGGGATATTGGAAAAGAAATCTTTCCCATATGTTGATAATTTAATAATTTGATATCGGTAATATCCTTGCTATGATCAAAATCATAGAAATTCTTGATATCCGGATTTAACCATAATTTTGGAGCCGGCAACGATTCCTTGGTAGAATAGCGCTCCAATTGTTCTTTGATCCCATCTACTTGATTTACATAAATATGCGCATCTTTGATAGACCAGCTCATCGTGCCTGGTTGCAAGCCTGTGACTTGGGCTAACATGCACAACAATACCGCGTATTGAGTGACATTGAATGGCAATCCCAATGGTACATCGCAACTTCGCTGATGTACCCACACATTCAATTTACCATCTGTGATATCCCATTCACTCGACCAAACACAGCTTGGTAAAACGGCAGTATCTAAATATTCATCTTGCCATAAAGATAAGACACGACGACGATCATCCGGTGTATGGATTAAACTATCGATCAAACGATCCATCAACCCCATTTTTTTAACGATATAACCATAGGCCGTACCAATGGTATGTGCATATTTTGGATTAAAATGCTTCAAGACCTTACCCGTTTTTTGATCTTTCCAATCACCGTTTTCATCGATTTCCCATAAATCCCAAATGTGAACATTTCGTTCTTGTAGCCATCGCACATCATTGGACTGTACTTGATAAATCCATAACATTTCTAAGACGGCTTGTCGAATAAATAATTGTTTTGTCGTTAAAATAGGAAATTCTTCCCCTACGTCCAAGGTAAAATAGGCACTCGGAATCTTGATTGAATCCACTCCCGTACGATTCTGTACCTGCTTTCCTTGACGCAAGATATTTTCACAAATTCGACAATAAATTTCATCCCACGCTGACATTTCCTTCTCCTTTTTTCAACAAATGATCTTCAATAAAATGACCAACAGCCCCTTCATCATTGGTCAACGTTGTTACATATCTCGCATTCATTTTCGATTCTTTGGATCCATTGGCCATACATACACCACAACCAACTAACCCCAACATTTCTTGATCATTGGGTGCATCTCCAAAAGCCATGATCGTTTCCAAGGGAACACCATAATGCTTCGCTAATTTCTTCATGCCAAATCCTTTGTTGATATGGGGATCGACATATTCAAATAACGTATCACTGGTCGCAAAACCAACGACACGAGCATCATAGAAATGACTGGCTCTTTCCAATATGACCGGCATATAGCTTGGCTCAAAATGCATCATCAACTTATTGATATCGCGATTTTGCATAAATTCATGCATATTCACTTCAATTTCCGTTTCACCAAACATCAAGGCATCGGCTCTTGTTTTTTCATTGGACTTGCTGGTGTAACGAGTAGGGCCCATCACAACATGAAATTCGACATCCAGATCTTCAAAAAAACGAATGATCTTTAATACGGCATTGCTAGAAATCAAATGATATTCTTCTTTATCACGACGTCGTAGATCATATAAGACGCCACCATTCATCCCGACAATAAAACTTACATCTTGTTCAATGCCCCAATCATGGATCATCGGACGAACCGTTTCAATCGGACGTCCA